>NZ_JBEZIX010000022.1:0-137836 GCF_040651315.1 Streptomyces sp. NPDC048506 | reverse complement strand
CGGTTCGCTTTCGCTTTTCGGCCTTTCCGACTCTATCAGAACTTGTTCGTTCCGTTGCCGGTCCGAATTCGTTTCCGAATCCCCGTCGGAGGGGGCTGCCTTTTGGCTTTTCCGACTTTATCAGAAGGAGTTCGACCGAATTAATCGGCCGGGGCTTCCGGTAAGTGGTCGGTTGCGCTTCGCCGAATAAATTCCGGCCGAAGCGGAGACAGAGACTAGCCGTCGCGGATGAACTTGTCTAGTTCGTTGCAACCGTTCGAATCTACCTCCCCCTGCCGTCCGTGTCAACGGACTTCTGGGGCGAGGAGAGATTAGCAGGTCAGCGGGGTGCTGCGCACATCAGGCGGCGGTCGGAAGGGTCGCGTCGCGGTCGGTGGTTTCGACGTCGCCGGTCGCTCCGGCACGAACGGCTCGACCACCCAGGACGTGGACGTACAGAAGGAACGCCAGCTCGGCGGCGATTCCGATACCGATACGGGCCCAGGTGGGAAGGCCGGAGGGGGTGACGAAGGCTTCGAGGGCGCCGGAGACGAAGAGGACCACGGCGAGGCCGATGGCGACTCCGAGGGCGGCGCGGCCTTCCTCCGCCAGAGCGGTACGACGGGTGCGCGGTCCCGGGTCGATGAGGGTCCAGCCCAGGCGGAGGCCGATGCCGGCGGCGACGAAGACGGCGGTCAGTTCGAGGAGGCCGTGCGGAAGGATCAGCCCCAGGAAGGTGTCGAGGCGGCCGGCCGAGGACATCAGGCCGATGCCCACACCCAGGTTGAGCATGTTCTGGAGCAGGATCCACAGGACGGGGAGGCCGACGAAGGCGCCGAGGACCAGGCACAGGGCAACCGCTTGCGCGTTGTTCGTCCAGACCTGGGCGGCGAAGGACGCGGCGGGGTGGCTGGAGTAGTAGGTCTCGTACTCGCCTCCGGGGCGGGTCATGGCGCGGAGCTCCGCCGGGGCGCCGATGGCGGCCTGGACCTCGGGGTGAGCGGCTATCCACCAGCCGATGAGGGCGGCGACCGCGAGGGAGAGGATCGCGGTGGGGATCCACCAGTGGCGCAGGCGGTAGACCGCGGCCGGGAAGGCCGTGGTGAAGAAGCGGGCGGTGTCGCGCCAGGAGGCCTTGCGGGCGCCAGTGACGGTGCTCCGGGCGCGGGCCACGAGAGAGGTCAGGCGGCCGGTCAGCGCGGGGTCGGGGGCGCTGGAGAGGAGCAGGGAGAGGTGCGTGGTGGTGCGTTGGTAGAGGGCGACGAGTTCGTCGGCTTCGGCTCCGGTGAGGCGGCGCTTGCGGTGCAGGAGCGTTTCGAGACGGTCCCATTCGGCGCCGTGTGCCGTGATGAAGACATCGAGGTCCATACGGGGTCGCTCCTCGCAGCGCCGTGGGTGGGGCCGGACCCGGTCAGCTTGGCAGACTGGCCGGGTCCGGCGTGGCGCGGGCAGGGCGTGGGCAACGAGGGAGAGGGAGTGGGCGCGGCGTGAGTGAGCTGGTCACGGGTGAAGCGGTGGTACTGGGGCTGCGGCCGGCCAGGTTGCCGAGCCGGGGACTGGCGGTGGCGGTGGACGTGGCCGTGGGCTGGAGCGTCTACATCGCGGTGTCGATGCTGCTGTTGGGCGCGACGTCCTCGTTGGACAGCGCGGCGGTGGCGGCCGTGTCGGTGGCGGCGTTCGTGCTGGTGCAGGTCGGGATACCGATCGTGGTCGAGACGCTGAGCCATGGCCGGTCGTTGGGGAAGGTCATCTGCGGGCTGCGGGTCGTGCGGGAGGACGGCGGGCCGATCCGGTTCCGGCATGCGTTGGTGCGCGGGGCGCTGGGGGCCATCGAGATCGTGATGACGATGGGGGTGGTGGCGGCCATCGCGTCGTTGGTCTCGGCGCGGGGGCGTCGGGTGGGGGACGTGTTCGCCGGGACGCTGGTCATTCGGGAGCGGATGCCGGCGACCCAGGTGGGGATGGCGCTGCCGCCTCCGCCTCCTTGGCTGGCGGCAGAGCTCGGGGCGCTGGATCTGTCGAGGGTGCCCGATGGGTGGTGGCTGACCGTGCGGCAGTACCTGACGCGGGTGCAGCAGCTGGATCCGGAGGTCGGTGTGGCCATGGCGGGGCGGCTGGTGGAGGACCTGCGCGGGTTCACGGGTGCGCCGGTGCCGGCGGGGGTGCATCCGACGGCGTATCTGGCGGCGGTGGTCGGGGAGCGGCAGGCGAGGGAGTCCCGGCGGGCGTTCGGGGGGCCGGGAGGGGCCGGGGCGGCGCCGGTGGGCCCCGGGGTGGGCCCCGCGGTGGCGGCGTCGGGCGTGAGCGGGGCTGTGGGCGTGGCCGGGGTCGTCGGGGACCCGGGGGCGTCGGGGCGCGGCGGTGCGGTGTCCGGGGCGGATTCGGCGGGGGCCTGGGCGTCGCCCGGGGACGGGGGCGTCGGGGCGGCTTCGGGGGCTGGTTCCGGGGCAGTGTCGGGCCGTGAGGGCCGAGCCGGAGGCGGGGTGCAGCCCGTGGCGCCCGGCGAGGCGTCGGTCACCGGTGGTGGGGACGGTTCCGGTGGCGCGGCCGGGCAGGGGCGGCCGCCGCGTACCGGGTTTGCGCCGCCGGTGTGAGGAGCGGGCCGCACAGGGGGCGTCGGTCGGCGGTCAGCTGAACGTCGACGGTGGCGAATCGAGGGATTCGAGTTCGATGCCGGGTGCGGCAAGGACCACGTCACCGGCGATGTGGACGGTGTGCTGCTCGCCGGTTTCGAGGTCGTTGACCTGGTATTCGTCCGCGACGAGGGGGGCGTTGTCAGTGGCGTGTGGTGTGCTTTTGATCAGGGCCCAGGACTGGTCGAGGGTGCGGGGCGCGAGGACGGGGGGTGTGAAGGCGACGAGGCGGGTGCGGACGGCGCCGGCGCCGAGGGCGGGGCGCAGCAGGCGGGCGGTGGCGATGAGGAAGGCGGGGGAAGCGCCGGTGAAGGCGTGTGCGGGGACGTTGCCTTCGGTGGCGTGTTCGCCGGTCGGGTCGGTGCGGACCCAGGTGACGCCGTCCAGGGCTGCGCCGCGGACCTGCCAGGCGGAGGCGTGGAGTTCGAGGCGGATGGGGCGGCCGAGGTCGTCGAGGGTGAGGTCGACGGAGCCGGTGTGGTCGCCGGAGGGGTTGATGATCTGGGAGACGTAGCGCCAGCCGGAGGGGCCGGTGGCGCAGTGGAAGTGCTCTTCACCGAGGGGGGTGTGATCGTGCGGATCGTGGAGCGAGTAGTGACCGCGGGGCATGGGGTGTGCAGTCCTTTGGGCGACGACCGTCGGGGCGGCCTGTCGGTGGGCCGGGGGCGGTGTGGGTGTACGGGGTTTGGGTCCTTACGGGCCAGGCCCCCGCCATGGGTGGCGAGGGCCTGGAGGTCACCGACTGCTGTGGGTGCGTTCCGGCGGGCCGGTGGAGTCGGTCGGCCGGTGGACGCGGGGTGGCTCAGTAGCGGTAGTGGTCGGGCTTGTAGGGGCCCTCGACCTGGACGCCGATGTAGGCGGCCTGGTCCGGACGGAGTTCGGTGAGCTTGACGCCGAGGGCGTCGAGGTGGAGGCGGGCGACCTTCTCGTCGAGGTGCTTGGGGAGCACGTAGACGTCGGTCGGGTACTCCTCCGGCTTGGTGAACAGCTCGATCTGGGCCAGCGTCTGGTCCGCGAAGGAGTTGGACATCACGAAGGACGGGTGGCCGGTGGCGTTGCCCAGGTTGAGCAGGCGGCCCTCGGACAGCACGATCAGGACCTTGCCGTCCGGGTGGGTCCAGGTGTGGACCTGCGGCTTGACCTCGTCCTTGACGATGCCGGGGAGCTTGGCCAGGCCGGCCATGTCGATCTCGTTGTCGAAGTGGCCGATGTTGCCGACGATCGCCTGGTGCTTCATCCGCGCCATGTCGGACGCCAGGATGATGTCCTTGTTGCCCGTGGTGGTGACGAAGATGTCGGCGGTCTCGACGACCTCGTCGAGGGTGGTGACCTGGTAGCCGTCCATGGCGGCCTGCAGGGCGCAGATCGGGTCGATCTCGGTGATGATGACGCGGGCGCCCTGGCCGCGCAGGGACTCGGCGCAGCCCTTGCCGACGTCGCCGTAGCCGCAGACCACGGCGGTCTTGCCGCCGATCAGGACGTCGGTGGCGCGGTTGATGCCGTCGATGAGGGAGTGGCGGCAGCCGTACTTGTTGTCGAACTTCGACTTCGTCACGGCGTCGTTCACGTTGATCGCCGGGAAGAGGAGGTCGCCGTCGCGCTGCATCTCGTACAGGCGGTGGACGCCGGTGGTGGTCTCCTCGGTCACGCCGCGGATCTCGGAGGCCAGCTTGGTCCACTTCTCCGGGTTCTCGGCAAGGGTCCGGGTGAGGAGTTCGAGGATGGCGCGGTGCTCGTCGCTCTCGGCGGTGTCGACCGAGGGGACCTTGCCGGCCTTCTCGTACTCGACGCCCTTGTGGACGAGGAGAGTGGCGTCACCGCCGTCGTCCAGGATCATGTTCGGGCCGCCGGTCGGCGAGTTCGGCCAGGTCAGGGCCTGCTCGGTGCACCACCAGTACTCGTCGAGGGTCTCGCCCTTCCAGGCGAAGACCGGGACGCCCTGGGGGTTGTCCGGGGTGCCGTGGGGGCCGACGGCGATGGCCGCGGCGGCGTGGTCCTGGGTGGAGAAGATGTTGCAGGAGGCCCAGCGGACCTCGGCGCCGAGGGCGACCAGGGTCTCGATCAGGACGGCGGTCTGCACGGTCATGTGCAGGGAGCCGGTGACGCGGGCGCCGGCCAGCGGCTGGGCGGCGGCGTACTCCTTGCGGATCGCCATCAGGCCGGGCATCTCGTGCTCGGCGAGGGTGATCTCCTTGCGGCCGAAGGCGGCGAGGGACAGGTCGGCGACCTTGAAGTCCTGGCCGGTGGCTGCTGTCGTCATGCGTGCTGCTCCTCGGGAGTCGAGGTGGATGGGCTGGCAGTCTGCGGCGCGGGCTGGGGACACCAGCGTGAGCTGGTAGGGGGAGCGTACGCGGAGGCGGACACACCTCTCCCCTGGCCGCAGCGCAATCCGTCGGAGGCCCTCTCTCCCTCGGCCGGTCCGCGGGGCGGGCCGACCGACCGCCATCAGCAGCGACGTCTGGCACTGGTCACGAATCTACACCGATCGGCGCAGCGAACCCCAGTCAGGATGGTCCGATTCCGTGCGGTCCCGGCCACGGCGGGGTGGGCGGAGGGCCCGTGGATGTCGGGGTTCGGTGGGTTGTGGGTGGGTGTCGGTGAGGTCGTGGATGGGGGGCGGTGGGTCCGTGGATGGGGGGGGCGGTGGGTCCGTATGGCGTGCGGTGGGTCCGTATGGGGTGCGGTGGGTCCGTATGGGGTGCGGTGGGTCGTGGCCGGGTGTCGGTGGTTCGTGGCCTGGTGCCAGGTTGATGCAGGTGATGGCGTCAGAGGGCTTTGCTCATGCGGGGTCGTCATGGAGGATGCCTGGAGCTCGGGGGCACCGGGACGTCTGCTGTGCCACCCGCACGTTCGTGAGGAGAACCACGTGACCACCAGTCCAGCCGAATCGCCCAAGGGCGCGGGGAGGGGCGGGCAGGGGCTGAAGCTGCTCGCAGTGACCGCCTGCCCGACCGGTATCGCCCACACGTACATGGCCGCGGAGAAGCTTGCCCAGGCCGCCGCGTCGCTCGGTCATGAGATGAAGGTGGAGACACAGGGCTCCATCGGGGCCGAGAACGTACTGTCTGACAACGATGTCAGGGACGCGGACGGGATCATCATCGCCGCGGACAAGGACGTCGACCGGAGCCGGTTCGTCGGCAAGAGGGTGCTGGCGGTTGGGGTCGCCGAGGGCATCCACCGTCCGGAACAGCTGATCGAGCGGGTGCAGAGCGCGCCGGTGTACTCGGGCGCGCCGGGCAGCGGCGGTGCCAGCGGCGCCGGCGTCGGCAGTGGCGGTCACGGTGGCGGTGGCGGTGGCGGCAAGGAGCGCAGCGTCGTCTACAAAGCGTTGATGAACGGCGTCAGCTACATGATCCCGTTCGTGGTGGTCGGCGGTCTGCTGATCGCGATCTCGCTCGCGCTGGGCGGGCATCCGCAGGCGGACGGTGGCCTGGTCATCCCCGAGGGCTCGTTCTGGAAGCACGTCAATGACATCGGTGTCATCGGCTTCACGCTGATGGTGCCGATCCTGTCCGGCTATATCGCGTACGCCATCGGCGACCGGCCGGCGCTGGTACCGGGCATGATCGGCGGCTGGATAGCCAACACGGGCGCGCTGTACGACTCCAAGGCGGGCGCGGGCTTCATCGGCGCGATCGTCACCGGCTTCCTGGCCGGCTATCTCGTGCAGTGGATCAAGAAGGTCGGCGTTCCCCGGTTCGTCCGGCCGATCATGCCGATCATCGTGATTCCGATCGTGGCGACGACGGCGCTGGGGCTGTTCTTCATCTACATCATCGGCCGGCCCATCTCGTGGGTGTTCACGCACCTCACCAGCTGGCTCGGCGGGATGACGGGGTCCAGCGCGATCCTGCTCGGCGCGATCCTCGGCCTGATGATCGCGTTCGACATGGGCGGTCCGGTGAACAAGACCGCGTTCCTGTTCGGCGCGGGGCTGATCGCGTCCGGAAACCAGACGGTGATGGGCATGTGTGCCGCGGCGATCCCGGTGATGCCGCTGGGGCAGGGGCTGGCCACGCTGATCCGCAAGCGCCTGTACTCCGAGCAGGAGCGGGAGACGGGCATGGCGGCGCTGTTCATGGGGCTCTTCGGGATCTCGGAGGGCGCCATCCCGTTCGCCGCGGCGCGGCCCGCGCAGGTCATTCCGGCGAACATGCTCGGTGGTGCGGTGGCCGGTGCCGTCGCGGGGATGGCCGGGGTGACGGATGCGGTGCCGCACGGCGGTCCGATCGTGGCGGTGCTGGGTGCGGTCGGCGGGGTGCCGACGTTCTTCATCGCCGTGGTGATCGGCACAGTGGTCACGGCGCTGACGACGGTGACACTGGTGGACGTCGTGGAGCGGCGCAAGGGCGGGGTGGCTGCGGCGACTCCGGCCGTGGCTGGCGCGGGTGCGGCTGCTCCGGGGGTGGCGGAGCCGGTGGTGGCGGAGCCGGTGGTGGCCCGGGTCGGTGCTGGGGCCGGGGTCGGGGCCGGGGCCGATGCGGCGGTGGGCGTGGATGCGGGTACGGCTGCGGACGTCGCGCCCGCTTCGTCGTCCGTTGACGGCCCGGTCGACGGCGGGGCGCTTGAGGGCGGTGCGGCCGAGGACGGCGGCGGAGAGGCCGGCGACGGGGCAGAGGCCGGGGACGGTGGAGAGGCCGTGTCCGTCGCCGAGGTGCTCTCCGGCTACCTCACGGAGCGGACCGTCGAAACGCAGCTCACCGCCGGCGACAAGGAGGCGGCGATCCGCGAGATGGCCGAGCTGGCCGCCGGCGGCGGGACGATCGTGGACCTGGACGAGTTGGTCCGGGTGGCGCTGGTGCGGGAAGCGCAGGGCACCACCGGGCTGGGCGAGGAGAT
Source organism: Streptomyces sp. NPDC048506 (assembly GCF_040651315.1). Taxonomy (NCBI): domain Bacteria; kingdom Bacillati; phylum Actinomycetota; class Actinomycetes; order Kitasatosporales; family Streptomycetaceae; genus Streptomyces; species Streptomyces sp. NPDC048506. The sequence continues at coordinate 130,382 of NZ_JBEZIX010000022.1, read as the reverse complement.
CGCCATCCCGCACGCCAAGACGGATGCGGTGACCGCTCCGGTCGTCGCCTTCGCACGGTCCGCGGACGGCATCGACTGGGGCTCGTTGGACGGCACGCTCGCCAAGCTGGTCTTCATGATCGCGGTGCCGGAAGCGGCGGCCGGGGACGAGCACCTGCGCATCCTGGCGCTGTTGTCGCGGAAGCTGATGGACGCGGAATTCCGGGCCCGGCTTCAGGACGCGGCGGACAAGGCGGCGGTGCTGCGCGTCCTGGGTGAGATCCAGTAGGGATCCAGTAGGGCTTGGGCGAACAGATCCCGTAGGGGATGGCGGCGCCCCCTGCGGGGCCACAACGTGGCGGGGCCGGGGTGGTATTCCCCGGGCTCGCCACGAGTTCGTGGCTATGAGTTCGTGGCCACGGGCTCGTGGCTCGGCACGGGCTCGTGGCCCAATTGGCGCTCGTGCCCCGCATAGGGACTCGTGCCCCATCCAGTGCTCATGGCCACACCAGGTGCTCATGGCCACACCGGGTGCTCATGGCCCAACAGGTGCTCATGGCGCACCAGATGAACGGTCGCGCCTCGTCACTGGCGGCGGCATCGGCGGTGGCGTCGGCGGTGGTGGCGTTGGTGATGGAGCAGCGTGGCCGGCGGGACGGCGACATCGACGGGCCGAGGGACCGTGACGTCGACGGGCCATGGGAGGCAGCGTCGGCGGGCCGACGAGCGTGGTGTCGGCGGGCCGACGGGCGTGGTGTCGGCGGGCCGACGGGCGTGGTGTCGGCGGGCCGACGGGCGTGGTGTCGGCGGGCCGAGGGACGGTGTGCTGGTTGTGTGCCGGGGGGCGTGGCGTGGTCGTCGTGCGGTGAGGCGTGCGGTGAGGCCCCCGCACTCGTCGGGGAGTGCGGGGGCCTCGGGTGCGTGGGGTGGGTCAGGCGTGGGTGCTCAAGTGTGGGGTGGGTCAGGCGTGGGGTGGGTCAGTGGCCGCCGGGGGTCTTCGACGGGTCGGCGCCCGCGGCGGCCGCGGCCTCGTCGTAGATGTCCGGCTCCAGGTAGATGACCCGGGCGATCGGCACGGCCTCGCGGATGCGGGCCTCGGCGGCGTTGATGGCGTTCGCGATCTGGGTGGCGGTGTCGTCGTGCTGCACCGCGATCTTGGCGGCGACCAGCAGCTCCTCCGGGCCGAGGTGGAGGGTGCGCATGTGGATGACGCGGGTGACGACATCGCCGTCGACGACCGCCTCGCGGATCTTGGCGACCTGCTCGGGGCCGGCCGCCTCACCCAGCAGCAGCGACTTGGTCTCGGCGGCCAGGACCAGGGCGATCACCACCAGCAGGGTGCCGATGCACATGGTGCCGATGCCGTCCCAGACGCCGTTGCCGGTGGCGAGGGTCAGGCCGACGCCGCCCAGCGCGAGGACCAGACCGACCAGCGCGCCGAAGTCCTCCAGCAGGACGACCGGCAGCTCGGGGGCCTTGGCGCGGCGGACGAACTGGGTCCAGGTCTGCTTGCCGCGCAGCTCGTTGGACTCCTTGATGGCCGTGCGGAAGGAGAATCCCTCGGCGATGATCGCGAAGACCAGGACACCGATCGGCCAGTACCAGTCCTCCAGCGGGTGCGGGTTGTGGATCTTCTCGTAGCCCTCGTAGAGGGCGAAGACGCCGCCGATGGTGAACAGGACGATGGAGACCAGGAAGCCGTAGATGTAGCGCTCGCGGCCGTAGCCGAAGGGGTGCTCGGCGGTCGCCGCGCGCTGGGACTTCTTGCCGCCGAGCAGCAGCAGGCCCTGGTTGCCGGAGTCCGCGATGGAGTGCACGCCTTCGGCCAGCATCGAGGACGAGCCGCTGAAGGCGAAGGCCACGAACTTCGCTACGGCGATCGCCACGTTGGCGCCCAGCGCCGCAACGATCGCCTTTGTCCCGCCTGATGCGCTCATAGGTGCCGCATGTCCCTTCCGTCGTCCGGGCTTTACCGCCGCTTTAATGCTGTGCGGCGGTCATTGTTGCAGCCCGACGCCGGACGGACGCCAGGAGGCCACCTGCCGGACGTCCGCCCCAGCATCCGCCGACCCGACTTCCGTGGCTCGGCTTCCGCCGCCCCGGCATCCGCCGTGCCCGTGTCCCGTGCCCGTGTCCCGTGCCCGTGGCCGCGCCCGTGTGCCGGCGGCGCTCCGCCGCGCAAGTGCGCTCCCCCACGCCGGTGTGCTCCGACGCACCGGCGTGCTCCGACGCGCCCCCTACGCGACGACGGTCGCGCGGAAGAGGGTGCCGGCTCCGGAGAGGGTGAGCTGTTCCCCGGCCCGGACGAACGCGGACTCGCCGGGGGCCAGGGTCAGCTCGGTCTGCCCGGCGCCTTCCCGGTCCTGCTCGGGGGCGTCCTCCGCGCTCCGCAGCCGGACGGTGCCGGCGGTGCACAGCAGGACCTGCGGCGTGCGGGAGACCAGGGCGCGCGGGGCGCCGCCCGGGGCCAGGACGAAGCGGGAGAGCCGGAACTCGTCGATGGGGGTGTCGTAGACCTCCTCGCCGGCGACGTCCTCAGGGCGCAGCACGCCGGCGTCGCCGGCCTCGAAGCGGACCACCCGCAGCAGTTCGGGGACGTCCACGTGCTTGGGGGTCAGGCCGCAGCGCAGCACGTTGTCGGAGTTGGCCATCAGCTCGACGCCGAGGCCGCTCAGGTAGGCGTGCGGGATGCCGGCGCCGAGGAACAGGGCCTCGCCGGGCTGGAGCCGGACGTGGTTGAGCAGCATGGCGGAGAGGACGCCGGGGTCGCCGGGGAAGTGGTGGGCGAGGCCGGCGCAGGCGGCGTAGACGTCGGCGTACGGTCCGCCCTTGGCGGCGAGCTGGTCGGCGGCGACGGCGGTGCGTTCGACGGTGCCGGCGATGGCGTGGGGCTCGGCGCCGAGTACGGCGGTGAGCACCTCGCGCAGGGCGGCCTCCTCGGGGCTGGCGCGCAGGATGTCGACGTAGGGCGTGAGGTCGTCGACGCCCAGGCCTTCGAGGAGGTCCGCGGTCTGTGCCGGGTGGCGGAAGCCGCACAGGCCGTCGAAGGGGGTGAGCGCGACGATCAGCTCGGGCTTGTGGTTGGCGTCCTTGTAGTTGCGGTGGGGGGCGTCGATCGGGACGCCGCGGCGTTCTTCGTCGGCGAAGCCCTCCCGGGCCTGGGTCAGGTCGGGGTGGACCTGGAGGGAGAGCGGCGAGCCGGCGGCGAGCAGTTTGAGCAGGAAGGGCAGCCGGGGGCCGAAGGCGCGGACCGCGTCGGGGCCGAGCTCGGTCTCGGGGTCGGCGTCGATCACCTCGGCCAGGGAGACGGGGCCCGTGCCGCGGTCGATGCGGGAGGGGGCTCCGGGGTGGGCGCCCATCCACATCTCGGCTTGCGGTTCACCGGTCGGCGCGGTGCCGAGGAGCTCCGGTATGGCGGTGGTGGAGCCCCAGGCGTAGGGGCGCACGGTGTTGGCGAGGCGGTCCATCGGGAAACTGCTTCCTGCTGGTGTGCGGCTGCGGGTGGTGGAGGCCTGCGGGGCGGGCCTCCGATCAAAGATCACTCGGTGCCGGCGAGCGCCAGGTAAACGGCGCCGAAATCTGCGATGGCGAGAAGCTCCGCGGCCTTCTCCAGATCGCTGCCGGCGCCCGGTTCCAGCTCGCTGAGGGCGGTGTCGCGCTCCTCGGCGAGTGCCTGGGCGGCGCGGGTGGCGGACAGCGGTCCCGGCTCCTGTTCGCGCAGCAGCACGACCCGGGCGTGCAGCGCGGTCGCGGCGGGTTGTTCGACCCGGTCGCGGAAGAAGTCGTCCGGGTCGGGTTCGGCCAGCGGGCCGGCGAGCAGGGTGCGGTGGGTGGTGAGGGCCTCGGGCAGTTCGGCGGCGAGCGCGGGGCGGCCGGCGAGGCCGGCCAGCTCGGTGGCGAAGTGCCGGCCGACGGCGTGCGCGATGGTGCCCTCGGTCCAGATCAGCGCGAGTGCGTCGGCGAGGTCGGCGGCGAGCATCTTGCCGGGGTTGGTGTACGTCGGGATCGCCGGGCCACAGCGCTCGGCGAGCTGGTCGAGGCGGTCGGCGAGCTTGCTCAGGGCGTCCGGCGGGGCGCTGATCAGGCCGATCCGGTCGGTGAGCATCAGCAGCGGGATCAGCACCGACCAGAGGGTGCCGGGGGCGGCGGGTGGTGCGCCCTCGACGTCGAATTCGGCGTCGTAGGAGGTGGTCGCGAGGGGGACGGCGAGGCCCCGGGCCTGGATGACGGCGTCGGAGAGCGGGCCGCCGGCCGGGGTGACGGCGACCACCGAGCAGCCGCGGCGGTAGGCCTGTTCGACCAGTTCGGCGAGGCCGGGGTCGGCGGCGTCCGGGCCGGCGAGCAGCAGCAGGTCGAGCGGGCCGGCCCAGCCGGGCAGCGTCCAGCGCAGGGCACCGGGCAGCGGGGCGACGCCGGTGGGCTGGATGAGGCTGACCGGGCAGCTGCCGCCGCACAGGGCGCGCAGCAGGTCGGCGACGCCGGCCGCGGCCGGGCCGGGGCCGGCGACGAGGACGGCGCGGGGTCGTCCGTCGGGGGTCAGCTGGGCGATGCCGGATTCGGTGGCGCTGCGGGCGGCGGTGCGGACCCGGGCGCCGGATTCGGCGACGCCGCGCAGCAGACCGAAGCGGTCGGCGCTGGCCAGCGCATCAGGGGTGTCGAGGAGTGACTCGTCGAGCATGGTGGGCGCGGCCTCCGTTCGCCGGTCTGGGCGGGGGATCGCCGGACGGTGCCGGGCGGACCCGGCGGCGCCCGGTCAGGCGGGGCTGGGGGCACTCCCACCCGCGCCTTGGGGGCCGTGGGGGACGGCTTCGTCGACGAGGAGCACGGGGATGCCGTCCCGGACGGGGTAGCCCAGGCCGCACTCCGCCGAGGTGCAGATCAGCTCTGCGGGGTCCGCGTCGGTCTGGTCCTCCAGCGGGGCGTGGCACGCCGGGCAGGCAAGGATCTGGATCAAGCTGGCTTCGACCGGCATGGACGCGGCTCCTTCGGGGTGGTTGCGGCGTGGCCAGCCTACCGCCGGACGGTGTGCGCCGGCCTGCTCGGAGCGAAGGTGTGGTGGTGGGAGGCTCGCTCCCGGGCGTCGCGCCGGGTGGCGCGCCGGGGTGTCGCGCCGCCCACCACCTGGGTGTGCCGGAGGAGGTCTCCGGTCTCAGCCGCGGATGATCGCCAGGACCTCGTCGCGGACCCGTTCGACGGTCTCGGCGTCGCGGGCCTCGGCGTTCAGGCGGAGCAGCGGCTCGGTGTTCGAGGGGCGCACGTTGAACCACCAGTCGTCGGCGGTGACGGTGAGGCCGTCCAGTTCGTCGAGGGTGATGCCGGGGCGGCCCTCGTAGGTGGCCTTGATCGCGGCGAGGCGGCCGGTCTGGTCGTCGACGGTGCTGTTGATCTCGCCGGAGGCCGCGTAGCGGTCGTACTGGGCGACCAGCTGGGAGAGCGGGCCGTCCTGGCCGCCGAGGGCCGCCAGGACGTGCAGGGCGGCGAGCATGCCGGTGTCGGCGTTCCAGAAGTCGCGGAAGTAGTAGTGCGCGGAGTGTTCGCCGCCGAAGATCGCGCCGGTCCTGGCCATCTCCTCCTTGATGAAGGAGTGGCCGACGCGGGTGCGGGCGGGCGTGCCGCCGTTCTCCTTGACGACCTCGGGGACGGACCAGGAGGTGATGCAGTTGTGGATGACGGTGGCGCCGGGGTGCTTGGCCAGTTCGCGGGCGGCGACCAGGGCGGTGATCGCGGAGGGGGACACCGGGTCGCCGTTCTCGTCGACGACGAAGCAGCGGTCGGCGTCGCCGTCGAAGGCGAGGCCGAGGTCGGCACCGGTCTCGCGGACCCGCGCCTGCAGGTCGACGATGTTCTTGGGGTCGAGCGGGTTGGCCTCGTGGTTCGGGAAGGAGCCGTCCAACTCGAAGTAGAGCGCGTCGAGTTCGAGGGGCAGGCCCTCGAAGACGGTGGGGACGGTGTGGCCGCCCATGCCGTTGCCGGCGTCCACGACGACCTTCAGGGGGCGGATGCCGCTGAGGTCCACGAGGCTGCGGAGGTGGGCGGCGTAGTCGCCGAGGACGTCGCGCTGGGTGACGGCTCCGGTGGCGGCGACCGGGTCGGGTGCGCCCTGGGTGCTCCAGCGCTCGACCAGTTCGCGGATCTGGGCGAGGCCGGTGTCCTGGCCGACCGGGGCGGCGCCGGCCCGGCACATCTTGATGCCGTTGTACCGGGCGGGGTTGTGCGAGGCGGTGAACATGGCGCCGGGCAGGTTGAGCGCGCCGCTCGCGTAGTACAGCTCGTCGGTCGAGCACAGTCCGATCTCGGTGACGTCGGCTCCGCGGGCCGCGGCGCCGCGTGCGAAGGACCGGGACAGTCCGGGCGAGGAGGGCCGCATGTCGTGGCCGATCACGATCGCGTCCGCGCCGGTGGTCTCGACGAAGGCCGCTCCGAACAGCTCGGCGAGCGGTTCGTCCCAGTCGGTGGGGACGACGCCGCGTACGTCGTACGCCTTCACGATGTGCGAGAGGTCGGTCACGGGCCTGTCCTCCTGGGGGTGTGTGCGGACACCCCCAACCTACCGTTCGCCGCTGTCGGCCTCGCGCCGTGCGGGGGCTTTCCCGCCGTGGCCCGTCGGTCGCCGCCGGGCGGCGGGTGGCCGGTTTCAGGAGTCGGGCGAGCGGAGCACCCGGAGGTGGCCGCGGCGGGCGACCTCCATGGGGTGGGGGTCGCGGTCGCCGTGGGGCGGCGAGCCGTCGCCGGCGGCGCGTTCGTGGGGGCGGGCGGCCTCGCGTACGGCGTTCGCCAGGGCTTCGAGGTCGTCGCCGCTGGGGCGTGCCGGGCCGGAGTCGATGGCGAGGCGGACGACCTCCCAGCCGCGGGGGGCGGTCAGGCGCTCGGAGTGCTCGGCGCACAGGTCGTAGCAGTGCGGCTCGGCGTAGGTGGCGAGCGGTCCGAGCACGGCGGTCGAATCCGCGTAGACGTACGTCAGCGTTGCGACGGCGGGGCGGCCGCACGCAGTGCGCGAACAGCGACGTACAGGGCTCACGACGTTGGACGGTACCGCACTCTTGAGCGGGCCGCGACGACTCTCCCCCGGCTCACCCAACCGTGTCGTCCCGCTTCGTCCGATGCGTCTGACCTGCACCCGCTCGGGGGCGCCTGTTCCGGGTGCCCCGCGGCGGGGGTCGAGCGACGGGGCAAGCCATCATCAGTCGGTTCATTTTTGGGCATTGCCGAGCATTACCGGGCATTGCCGAGATTTTTGCGCTCTGATGGCGTGAGGGAGGCGAAACCGATGGTGGTGCGTTCGGTCAGTCGGCGACATGGCCCGTCTTGTCGCAGTCGGCGGTGTACGGCGCTGCTCGACGGCTACGCTCGATGCTGATGGACAGTCCCGTACCTCCCCGACCGGCCCAGCCGCGGCTTCGCCGCCGCGACCGTCACGGCCGTGGCATGCGCGGGCCGATCGCGCCTCCCCAGGTGCCGCTGTCGGTGACCCGCGCCGACGCCTTCGTGGACCTCGTGTACGACTCGCGGGACCGTCTGGAGCGACGCTGGCCGCAGCTCGGCCAGGTCGACTTCATGGTCGTGGAAGTGCCCGGTTTCGGCCCCGACGACGGGCCGGAGGTGGTGGTCGACGAGGGGACCGTGCCGTTGGGGCGGGTGCTGCCGGCGACCGGCGGACATCGCGACCGGATCGTGATCTACCGCCGGCCGGTGGAGATCCGCACGAAGAGCCGGGACGAGCGGGCGCTGCTGGTCCACGAGGTCGTGGTGGAGCAGGTCGCCGAGCTGCTGGGGCTGGCTCCGGAGTCGGTGGACCCGCGCTACGGCCAGGAGTGAGGCCGCGGCGCGGGTCCGGCGCGCGGGGCGGTGGCCCCGGGGGTCGGGGCCGGGGCGGTGTCAGTCGGTCAGCACGGACAGGTCCTGTCCGGCGGTCGGGACGACGACCGAGCCGCGGTCGTCGGGCAGCGGCTGGACGGTGAACGCCGGCACCCCGCCCTGGGGCAGGGCGAGCATCCGCGCCGCGTAGACGGGACCGCTGCCGGGCTCGGGCTCCACGGTCAGCGCGTAGCCGCCCTTGAGGCCCTGGGGGCGGGGCGGGGCGATGTCGAGGGTGGTGCCGCCCTTGACCGTGTACGTCTTGGTGGTCGGGGTGCCGCCGCCGCTCCCGGCCGAGGCGGTGACCTTCACCTGGGCGTCCTTGCCCTTCTCGGGGGCGACCAGGGAGAGGGTGCTGCCCTTGTCGCGGTTGTCGGCGACGGTGGCGCGCTTCTCGACGGGGCGGGTCGCGGGGATGAACGCCATCTCCTGGTTGCCGCCCTTGCCGCGGATGACCCGCAGGGCGGCGGCGACCGGCGCCTTGGAGGTGCTGTCGGTGGGGGTGAGCACCAGTGAGCCGGCCTCGCCCTTGGTGACGTCCTTGAGGTCGACCGCGGTGGTCATCCCGCTCTTGACGTGCAGGGTCTCCAGGCCGGCGGGGGTGATCAGGCCGGTGGGGGTGGCGAGTTGGACCTTCAGGTCGGCGTCGGAGTCCCCGGGTGCGATGGCGACCAGCCGGACCGAGGTGGCGTCCTTGGGGATGCCGGGCAGCACCACGCTCGGGGCCGGGTCGGCGGCGGCCGGCAGCCAGTCGCTGCCGAGCTTGCTGTCGCTGGCCTGGACGGCGGCGCCGACCCGGCCCTCGCGGGCGACCACGTGCAGGGTGGCGTTGGTGGTGGGGCTGGTGGTCAGGGTGGACAGCAGCACGGGGACGGTGGTGTGCGCGGGCACGGAGATGTCCTCGCCCGCGGAACCGCCCAACGTGCCGTCCTTGCCGCGCAGTTCGAGGTCGACCACGGCCGGGGTGGAGTCCGGGTTCGTGAGGTGGACGTAGTCCTGGCGGTCGGTGTCGGTGCTGACGCCGGGGAACCAGAAGGTGGTGTCCGGGGCGGTGCAGCTCAGGCCGAGCAGGCCGCGGCCGGAGCCGGCCGCGATGGTGGTGGTCTGCTGGACGGTCCAGCCCGGGGCCAGGGTGCCGTCCGCGGCGCCCACGAGGGCCGGCGCGTCAGGGCTGTCGGTGGTCGCGGTGACCGGCGTGCCGGCCTGCCGCAGGGGGGCGACGGGCTTGGTGTCGCGGGGCGGGACGGTCTGGCTGCCGGCGGTGTCCGCGCCGCCGGCCTTGCCCTTGCCGCTCCTCTTGCCGCCGCCGTTCTTCGTGCCGCCGCCGCTGTCGCTGCTGCCGGCTTCCTTGACGGTCCCGGCGGGCAGCAGCGTCGCGGTGCCCTTCTTGGTACCGGCGCCGGCCCCCTTGGGGGCGAAGGCGGTGTAGGTGGTGTCGCCGACCTCGGAGGAGGTCGGGGCGGGGCAGAGCAGGGCGGAGCGCTGGACGGGCAGCCGGGCGCCACCGGTGCCGGCGGTCGTGCGGGCGGCCCGCTCGCCGCCGTCCGGAGCGGCGACGGCCGCGACGCCGGTGACCGCGCCCAGCGCGACGGCCACGCCGATCAGGGACATCATCGTGCGCTTCACTGCTGGTCGCTCCCGTCACGGCGCGGCTCGGGGTAGGAGCCGGAGTACCCCGGGTACTCGGTGCCGTCGTCGTAGGGCTGGTGCTGGGGCTGCTGCTGGCCGTAGCCGTACGGGTCGTAGACGCCGGCCTGGTAGGGGTCGGCGGCGTACGGGTCGGCGGGGGCCGCGGGGCTCTGGTACGGGTACTGCTGGCCGTACTGGCCGTACTCGTGCGCGGTGGAGGGGTCGGCGGACGGGTAGGGCTGCGGCTCGCCGGTCTGCGGCGGCGCTCCCGCCGCGGCCTGCCAGTCCTCGTACGACTGCTGCTGGGGGACCGCGGCGTACGGGTCGCCGACCGGGGCGGCGTCCTGGACGGGTGCCGGGTCGGCCGGCGGGCCCGCCGGCTGCTCGTCGGCGGCCGGGGCACCCGGGTCGGGGCTCTCGGGGGCGCCCGCGGCCTCGGCCTGGGCGCGCAGCCGGCGGGCCCGCCGGCCGTCGCCCGAGGCCGCGGCGGCCTGGGCGGCGGCCACGTCCTCGGGCAGGTCGTCGTCGATCTCCCGGCGGCGGCCCGGCAGCGCGAGCACCACCAGGACGACGGCGAGCAGGCCCTGGCCCCACAGCCAGAGGGTGTGGGTGAGCGGGTCCTGGTGGGTCAGGTCGAGCGTGCCGCCGTCCGAGGGGAGGGTGAAGCCCTGTGCCCAGCCGTCGACCGTGACGGGCTTGAGCGCGGTGCCGTCGAGGGTGGCCTGCCAGCCCTCGTCGGCGGCTTCGGCGAGGCGCAGCACCCGGCCGGCGGGCCCGGCGGGGATCGTGGTGTGCGCCTCGACCGGGCCGGACTTGACCGCGGTGGGCGCGGCGGCCTCACCGGCGGTGGTGCCGTCCTGGGCCTGGGGGGCGACGATCGAGACCCGGGAGACCCGGCGGTCGACCCGCCACAGGGCGCTGCCGTCGTCCTGGCTGAGCCGGGTCAGGCCCGGCGTCGCGTCCAGGACCCGGCCCATTTCGCGCGGTGCCCCGGTCCGGACCAGGACGTAGCGGATCGCATAGCCGCCGAGCTGGTTGGTCTGGTCGGCGCCGGAGCCGGCCACGAGGTTGGCGACGATGCCGCCCAGCCGGGTGTCCTCGCCCGCCTCGGCGGCCAGGTCGGCGTCGCCGAGCCGGGCGCCGGAGCCGCGGACGAGGGAGTAGTCGACGTGGCCGGGCGTGCCGTCCAGGACGAGGGTGCGGGCCCGGTCGGTGGATCCGGACTCCTCGGCGACGAACGCCGGGACCTGTTCGGGGCTGCGGCGCTCCAGCGGGCCGTCCGCCCCGGTGATCATCCAGCTGGCCGCGGCGTAGAGCGGGGCGAGCAGGGACGCCAGTGCGATCAGCACGGCGACCGGCTGCTTCCAGCCGAAGCCGAGGCTGGCCATGCGGGTGCGGATGCCCTCGGCGCCGATCGCGGCGGCGCACAGCAGCGCCAGGCCGTAGACCAGCATCGCCGGGCCGGTCCAGCCGGAGCCGTTGCCGAGCGCCGCGCACAGCAGCCCGGTCAGCGCCACCGCCCACGCGGTACGGATCGCCCGCTGGCGGTCGTCGCGCAGGGTCGCGGCGAGGGCGGCCAGCACGATGCCGAACAGCAGGAAGCCGCCGACGGCCTTGGGGCCGCCGGGGCTGAGGCCGATGAGGTCGAGGGCGGAGGCGGAGCCGGCGCCGTAGTCGAGCCCGGCCTCCTGGAAGAAGCGGGACGGCTGGGTGAGCAGCGCCAGCGACCAGGGCGCGAGGACGAGGAGCGGGACGAGCACCACGGCCAGGAAGCGCAGCACGGACCCGAGGAGCAGGTCGCGGCCGCCGCTCCGCTTCGCTCCGCCGCCGCTCTGCTGCGGGTCTCCGGGTGCGGAGCCCAGCAGGCGCAGCACCAGCATCCCGACGCCGAGCAGCACCGCGATCGGCCAGACGATCGGGGTGAAGGCCATGGTGAAGGTGATCAGCAGGGTGTACGCCCAGGTGGCGCGCCAGCTGGGCCGGGTGCCCGCCGGGAGCCGCAGGCCGCTCGCCGCGATCGCGGCACGCGCCATCAGCGGCAGCAGGACGGCGAGCACGGCGGTGCCCAGCCGGCCGCCGGCCAGCGCGCCGGCGGCCGCGGGCAGGAAGGCGTAGGCGATGCTCGCCCAGGCCCGCAGCAGCCGGGAGGCGACCAGCGGGCGGGAGGCGAAGTAGGCGGTGAGGCCGGCCAGCGGTACGGAGCAGACCAGCAGCAGGGTGACGGCGAAGCCGGTGGAGCCGAGGAAGACGCTGGACACCAGGGCGACGACCGCCAGGTAGGGGGGCGCCGAGGCGGTGCTGCCGACTCCGACCGCGTGCCAGCTGTCGAGGTACGACGACCACAGGTCGGACAGGCTGCCGGGGGCGGGCAGCAGCGCGCCGCCGGTCAGCGCCCCGGAGCCGAGCAGTTGGCGGCAGGCGATCAGCGAGACCAGCAGCAGGACCGCGAAGAGCACCGGCGCGGGTTTGCGGGCGATCCGCTTGAGCCGGGCGAACTGCTCGATCTCCAGGTAGTCGGCGTCGTCGCCGCCGGGCCCGGACTCGACGGCGCCGTGCCGGCCGGCGGAGGCCACGTCCGGGGCCGCCCGCCCGGAGAGGTTGCCGGCGATCTGCTCGACGGTGGCCCGTACGGTCGCGCCGGGCGGCGGGAAGAGCGGCCGAAGCTCGCTGGCGTCCACCGCGGGTCGGCCTCTGCGTTTGCGGGCGGCGAGGATCTTGCCGGGCCGCAGCAGGGTGCCGAAGAGTCCGGCGAGCTCGTCCAGTGCCTGGCCGGGGACCTTGCCGACGAGGTAGGCGAGGACCCGCAGGAAGGTGCCGAGCAGCAGCCGCAGCAGGACGTACGGCAGGACCCGGCCTTGGGTGTTGGTGAGCAGGGTGTAGACCGCGCCGGCCTTGTCGACGCGGTGCGGGTTGGCGACGCTGCGGCCGACACAGTCGATGGGGCGGCGCTCGCGGGCGGCGGCCTCGGCGTGCCGCAGGACGGCGTCCGGGGCGATGAGGACCTGGTGGCCGGCCGCCTGGGCGCGCCAGCACAGGTCGACGTCGTCCCGCATCAGCGGCAGCCGGCGGTCGAAGCCGCCCAACTCCTCGTAGACGTCCCGGCGGATGAGCATGCCGGCGCTGGAGACGGAGAGCACGGGGCGCACCTGGTCGTGCTGGCCCTGGTCCTGTTCGCGGCGGTCCAGGCCGGTCCAACGGCGGCCGCTGCGGGCGATGCTGACCCCGGTTTCCAGCAGCTGGCGGCGGTCGTACCAGCTGCGCAGCTTGGGGCCGACGATGACGGCGCGGGGGCTGGCGTCGGCGACCCGCAGCAACTCGGCGAGCGCGTCCGGTTCGGGTGCGCAGTCGTCGTGCAGCAGCCACAGCCACTGGACCGGATCGCCGTGCGGCAACTCCGGCATGTCGTAGGCCTCGTCGCGCCAGGTGCGGCTGACCGGGTCCCAGCCGCTGGGGCGGCGCAGGTAGGGCAGGTCGTCGGGGGTGAGGACGGGGGCGGCGCGGACGGCTTCGTCGACGGCGGTACCGAAGCCGGAGCGGCGGGCGAGGTGCAGCACCCGCTGGTCGCCGACGGCCTCGGCGAGCAGCTGGGCGGAGTCGTCCGCGCTGCCGGTGTCGGCACCGATGACGTTCTGCACCGGGCGCTCCTGGCCGAGCAGGCCGGAGAGCGCGTCGGGCAGCCAGCGGGCACCGTCGTGGGAGACGATCACGGCGGTGACGACGTGCCGCGGGAACTCTGGGGTGGCGGCTTCATATGAGGCGGACTGGGCCGCCGACGAGCTGTGCACGGACATCGAGGTACGGGCCCTCCGGACCCGGGAGTTCGAAGGCACGCGGCGAAGTCGCTCAAGGCCCCCGCCCCCGGAAGACACTGCGACGGACTACGAGGCGACGCGCGCGCCCTGCGGGGTTGCGGCGCATCTCGGACGGGCCCCCACACTAATGGTTCGCGCCGGGGCTCCGACCGGGCCCGTACACAGCAGTCCGCCTCCAGCAGCTGGAGCGCTGGAGGCGGAGGGTTCGCTATAGGGGGATATGGGGAGTTGGGGTGGCGTGGCGGCGTGGCCGGTGAGGCCGAGCGCCGTCGGTCCGGACGGCCGCCTGGTCATGGTCAGACGGCGGCCTTCTTGAGCCGGCGCCGCTCGCGCTCGGACAGACCGCCCCAGATGCCGAAGCGCTCGTCGTTGGCGAGGGCGTATTCGAGGCATTCGGACCGGACTTCACAGGCGAGGCAGACCTTCTTGGCCTCGCGGGTGGAGCCACCCTTCTCCGGGAAGAAGGACTCGGGGTCGGTCTGGGCGCACAGTGCGCGCTCCTGCCAGCCGAGCTCCTCGTCCGCCTCCTCGACCAGCAATTCCTGGAACAGCTCGGTCATGCGCGCCCCTCGTCTGTCTTTACGTCCCCGTGATCAAGCCGTGATCGATTTCGGCTGAACGACACGAGTGAAATTACAAGTGTGGAGATCCGGGCCAGTCAAGCCGAGATCTGCTATTGAGCCTCTTATTCACTCGGCGGAACCAAGCGGATGCGGAAAGTGTTCAAATCAGTAAAAACCAGGACACTTCCCCGGGCGTGCCCTCCGGCACGTCCGCGTCGCCCATGAAGACGCGATCGGGCGGCGTTCGCGTTGCACTCCGCGCGCCGAAGCGGGGAAGATCACAGGTGGATCACAGGACCGCAATGGCGTTTGGGGGCGCGGCTGCCCGTCGATTTCTCCACCCCCACAACTGCACAAACCTTTCTCCGGACGGAGTAACCGGATGAGGTGAAAGATTCACGGCAAACCAGACATCCGGTTGACATCGCGCCGCGAACCCGGTCTCCTTGACCGCATGCCAGTGACTCCCGCGCCCCGCCTGACCCGTGCCTACGGGTCGCTCTGCGCTGCGCAGGCTCGCTGTCGCTGTTCCAGCTGTTGAAGCCACTGAGCTCCAGCTTCTCCGCTCGCACCACCCCGCAGAGCCTCTGCAAGGCGACCGCTGTGCCGCGCCCCCCACAGGGAGAGCCCGCACCGTGTCGCCCCTCCCCCAGCACCGCTGGGCGGTGTCCCCAGCGCGTCACCCCAGCACTTCCGCCGAGGAACGAAACCGATGAACAGCGACGTCCAGATCGCCGGCGACCCCCTCGCCATCCCCCACCTGCTGCCGCCCGTCCCGGCCCACCCGCACACCGTCGCCGGCTTCGTGGGGCTGGCCCGCTCGATCGCCGCCGACCGCGCCTCCTGGGCCTCGCTCGTCCAGTACGACGCCACCACCCGCTGGTACCACCGGCTGCGCACCGGCCCCGGCTACGAGGTGTGGCTGCTGAGCTGGGTGCCCGGCCAGGGCAGCGGCCGGCACGACCACGGGGAGTCCTCCGGCGTACTGACCGTCCTGGAGGGCGAGTTGACCGAACACGGCGCGAGTGGCCCCCGCGCGCTCACGGCCGGCGCCCAGCGGGTGTTCGCCCCCGGATACGTCCATGAGGTCGTCAACGACTCCCTCAAGCCCGCGGTCAGCCTGCACGTCTACTTCCCCGGTCTGACCGACATGCCGATGCACCCCAGCCAGGCCGCCACCGCCGGCGCCACGGCCACCCCGCCGGAGGTCCTGGCGCCCTGAGCCACCCACCCCTCATCGAGTCAGCCTCCGGCTGACACACTGCCCACCCGTCGCCCGACCACCACCCCTCATGGAGTCAGCCTCCGGCTGACACACTGTCTTTTATGCGAATCGTGGTTCTGGCCGGCGGTATTGGCGGCGCCCGCTTCCTGCGGGGACTGAAGGCAGCGGCTCCGGATGCGGACATCACCGTCATCGGCAACACCGGTGACGACATCCATCTGTTCGGACTCAAGGTGTGTCCCGACCTCGACACCGTGATGTACACGCTCGGCGGCGGCATCAACGAGGAACAGGGCTGGGGCCGGGCCGACGAGACCTTCCGGGTGAAGGAGGAGCTGGCCTCCTACGGCGTCGGCCCCGAGTGGTTCGGGCTCGGCGACCGGGACTTCGCCACGCACATCGTCCGTACGCAGATGCTCGGCGCCGGATACCCGCTCAGCGCGGTGACCGAGGCGCTGTGCGACCGCTGGCAGCCGGGCGTCCGGCTGATCCCGATGACCGACGACCGGGTCGAGACCCATGTCGCCATCGAGGAGGACGGCGAGCGGCGCGCCGTGCACTTCCAGGAGTACTGGGTGCGGTTGCGCGCCTCGGTGGACGCCGAGGCCGTGGTTCCGGTCGGCGCCGACCAGGCCAAGCCCGCACCCGGCGTCCTGGAGGCCGTCGCGGCTGCCGACGTGATCCTCTTCCCACCGTCCAACCCCGTCGTCAGCGTCGGCACCATCCTCGCCGTGCCCGGGATCCGCGAGGCGATCGCGGCGGCCGGGGCGCCGGTCGTGGGCCTCTCCCCGATCGTCGGTGACGCACCGGTGCGCGGCATGGCCGACAAGGTGCTGGCCGCGGTCGGGGTTCAGGCCACGGCCTCGGCGGTGGCCGCCCACTACGGCGCGGCGCGGCGGCCGGAGGGCGGTGCGGGGCTGCTGGACGGCTGGCTGGTCGACACCGTCGACGCGGGCCGGGTGCCGGAGGTCGAGGCGGCCGGCATCCGCTGCCGGGCGGTTCCGCTGATGATGACGGACCTGGAGGCCACCACCGCGATGGCGCGCGAGGCACTGGCGCTGGCCGAGGAGGTCCGGGCGGCATGAACGAGCGAACCACGGACGGGCACCCGCCCGGCTACCGGGTCTGGGCGCTGCCGGGGATCCCCGAGGTGACGCCCGGCGACGACCTGGCCAAGCTGATCGCCGCCGCGGCGACCGCCGACGGGGTGCCCCAACTCCTCGACGGCGACGTGCTGGTGGTGACCTCGAAGATCGTGAGCAAGGCCGAGGGCCGGGTGGTCGAGGCCGTCGACCGGGAGGCGGCGATCGACCAGGAGACGGTGCGGGTGGTGGCCCGCCGCGGCACGCTGCGGATCGTCCAGAACCGACAGGGCCTGGTGATGGCGGCGGCCGGGGTGGATGCCTCCAACACCCCGGCCGGCACTGTGCTGTTGCTGCCCGAGGACCCGGACGCCTCGGCCCGTGCCCTGCGCGCCGGGCTGCGCTCCGCGCTCGGCGTCGACGTCGGGATCGTCATCAGCGACACGTTCGGGCGGCCGTGGCGCGGCGGGGTCACCGACGTCGCCATCGGGGCGGCCGGGGTGCGGGTGCTGGACGATCTGCGCGGCGGCACGGACGCGTACGGCAATCCGCTCAGCGCGACCGTGGTGGCCACCGCGGACGAACTGACCGCGGCCGGCGACCTGGTGAAGGGCAAGGCGACCGGGCTGCCGGTCGCGGTGGTGCGCGGGCTGCCGCACGTCGTCGAGGAGGCGGGCGAGGACGACGGGGCGCACGCCCTGGTGCGGTCCCCCGAGGACGACATGTTCCGGCTGGGCACCTCGGAGGCCGTGCGGGAGGCGGTGACGCTGCGGCGGACGGTGCGCGCCTTCAGGGACGACCCGGTCGACCCGGGCGCGGTCCGGCGCGCGGTGGCGGCGGCGCTCACCGCCCCGGCGCCGCACCACACCGCGCCGTGGCGGTTCGTCCTGCTGGAGTCGGCGGAGTCCCGGACGCGGCTCCTGGACGCCATGCGGGACGCCTGGATCGCGGACCTGCGCGGCGACGGGACGTCGGAGGAGGCCATCGCCCGGCGGGTGCGGCGCGGCGAGGTGCTGCGGAACGCCCCGTACCTGGCCGTGCCGTGCATGGTGACGGACGGCGCGCACGACTATCCGGACGCCCGGCGCAGCGCGGCGGAACGGGAGATGTTCGTGGTCGCCCACGGTGCCGGCATCCAGAACTTCCTGGTCGCGCTGGCCGGCGAGCGGCTCGGCTCGGCGTGGATCTCCTCGACGATGTTCTGCCGGGACGTCGTACGGGACGTCCTGGAGCTGCCCGACGCGTGGGAGCCGATGGGGGCGGTCGCCATCGGGCGCCCGGCACAGGCGCCGACGGAGCGGGCGCCGCGCGCGGCCGGTGACTTCGTCGTCGTGCGCTGACGACGGTCCGCGCGGCCGGGTCAGAGGCGGGCGATGTCCCCGACCGGGAAGCGGGGCGCCCGCCGTGGCGGGGTGATGCCCGACAGTAGGATCAGTCGGGCGGCGCGGTGCCGCTGGCCCGCGTAGGGCGCAAGGAGTTCGAGCATCTGCGCGTCGGTGGTGCCGCGGCGGCCGGTGAGGGCGTAGCCGATGATCTTCGGCAGGTGGAGGTCGCCGATGGTGATCGCGTCGGGGGCGCCGAGGGTGCGTTGCAGGGTCTCGGCGGCGGTCCACGGGCCGATGCCGGGGATCGCCGTGAGCCGGCGGGTGGCGTCGGCGAGGTCCATCCGTGCGGCCTCCTCCATCCGGCGGGCGACCCGTACCGCGCGCAGGACGGTGTCGGAGCGTTTGGCGTCCACGCCGGCGCGGTGCCACTCCCAGGAGGGGATCAGCGCCCAGCCGCGCGGCTCCGGCATCACCCGCATCCGCTCCCAGGGGCCGGGGGCGGGCTCGCCGTGCCGTTGCAGGAGGAGCCGCCAGGCGCGGTAGGCCTCGTCGCTGGTGACCTTCTGCTCCAGGACCGCGGGGATCAGCGACTCCAGGACCAGACCGGTCCGGGCGAGCCGTACGCCGGGGTGGCGGCGGCGCGCGTCGTGGACGATGCGGTGCCGGGCGGTGAGCTGCGCGGGGTCGTCGGACTCCCCCAGCAGGTCGGGAAGCTGCTCCAGCAACCAGTCGGCGCCCGGGCCCCAGGCCTCGGCGTCGACCCGGCCGGTGTCCGGACGGGCCGCCAGGCGGAGCGTGCCGGGGCCCTGGGGCGTACGGCAGGAGCGCCACACCTCGCCGCCGCGCACCGCGAACGCCGGGTCGCCCGGGCCGCGCTGCAACACGCACAGCGTGCGGTGGAGGTCGTACGGGCCGGGCGGGACCCAGGTGCGGGCGGGCATGCGGCCAGGTTAGGCGATGGCGTTCGGGTTACTGGTCGGAGGAGAAGCGGACCGACCCGGCCGGGATGTCGGCCTCGCACCAGATGCGGATGCCGCCGCGCAGCTCGTTGTCCGCGCCGATCCGGGCGCCGTCGCCGATGACCGCCCCGTCCAGGACCGTGCGGGCCCCGATGCGGGCCCCGGCGCCGATCAGCGAGTCGCGGATCCGGGCGCCCTCCTCGACGACCGCGCCGTCGAGGACGGCGCTGCCGTCGATCCGGGCGCCGGCGCCGATCACGGTGCGCGGGCCGACCACGGTGCCGCCGCTGAGCTTGGCGTCCGGGGCGACCTCGGCGGTCTCCAGGACCAGGCGGTCGCCGCAGCGGCCGGGGACGGCCGGGGACGGCGCGCGGCCCAGGACCAGGTCGGCGGAGCCGCGGACGAAGGCCTGCGGGGTGCCGAGGTCGAGCCAGTAGGTGGAGTCGACCATGCCCTGGAGGTGGGCGCCGTCGGCGAGCAGTCCGGGGAAGGTCTCGCGTTCGACGGAGACCGGGCGGCCGGCCGGGATCGTGTCGATGACCGACCGGTTGAAGACGTACGCGCCGGCGTTGATCTGGTCGGTGACGATCTCCTCGGGGGTCTGCGGCTTCTCCAGGAAGGCGGTGACCCGGCCGGTGTCGTCGGTGGGCACCAGGCCGAAGGCGCGCGGGTCCTCGACCCGGGTGAGGTGCAGGGAGACGTCGGCGCCGGAGGTGCGGTGGGTGTCGACCAGGGCCGGGATGTCCAGGCCGGTGAGGATGTCGCCGTTGAAGATCAGCACTGGGTCGCCGGGGGCGGAGTGCAGCCGCTCGGCGACGTTGCGGATGGCGCCGCCGGTGCCCAGCGGCTCCACCTCGGTGACGTACTCCAGGTGCAGGCCGAGCGCCGAACCGTCGCCGAAGTACGGCTCGAAGACCTCGGCGAGGTAGGAGGTGGCGAGGACGATGTGCTCGACGCCGGCGGCCCGGGCGCGGGCCAGCTGATGGGTGAGGAACGGCACACCGGCCGCCGGGACCATCGGCTTGGGCGTGTGCACCGTCAGCGGGCGCAGTCGGGTGCCCTTGCCGCCGACCAGGAGGATCGCTTCAGTCACTGTGTCCTCTGTCCTGCTTCCTGCTGGGGTCGGCCGATCGGCGGACCAGTGTAGGCAGACGGTCGTTCGATCGGCTCCGGTGGGACGCCGCGGGGCCGGGTGGCGCGGACGTCGTGGTCGCTAAGACGTGCCGGCGGAAGGAACGGTTCAGTGGTGGCTGGTGGTGTCCGGTGGTGGCTGTGGTGACTGCAACCTGTACCGCGGCAGACCCGCGCAAACCCCCATCTCCCGTACGGCGGGGGAAGAACCGGGTCAGCGGCCCTGGAGTTGTGCGGCGCTGAGCCGGGTGGCGGCGAGCTTGCTGTAGAGGTGGATGCCGGGGCAGTCGGTGGTGAAGCCGTCGCGGTGGCCGGAGAGGGTGTGCATCGCGACCCTGGCGCCCTTGGGGAAGCGGTTGCTGCCGCTGGACAGCAGTTGGACGACGGCGCGCGGGTCGACGCCGTACAGGCCGAGCTTCCAGGCCGTCAGACGGGCGACGGCGTTGATGGCGGGCCTGGGCGGTTCGGCTCCGGTGAAGGTGCCGAGGACGGCGACGCCGGTGCTCTCGGAGTTGAAGCCGAGGGTGTGGGCGCCCATGACGGGCTTGGCGACGCCGCCGGCGCGGCCTTCGTAGACCGTGCCGCACTTGTCGACGAGGAAGTTGTAGCCGATGTCCCGCCAGTGGTTGCTCTTGACGTGGAAGCGGTACATCGCGCGGATCAGCAAAGGGGACTGTGCGCAGCTGTAGTTGTTGCCCGACCCGCTGTGGTGGACGAACGCGGCCCGCACGGTCTTGTTGTAGAGGAAGGACTTCTCGCGCAACCGCTCGTCGGCGCCCCAGCCGGCCCGGGTGACGATCCGTGGGCGCGAGCCGACGAACGTGTGCGCCGGGTGCGGGCCGCCGACGGCGGCGAGGTCGGCCTGGGATTCGGCCCGGTCGAGGGCGGGGATCTCGGTGGCGCCGAGCGGGGCGAGCGGGCTGTTGACGGCGGAGGCCGCGGTGGCCTCGGGGCCGAGCGGGGCAGGGGCCGGCGGGTCGGCGTGCGCGCCACGGTCGGTGGCCGGGCGGCCGCCGGGATCGACGAGCTCCAGCCGCAGCCCGCCGGGGACGGCGGCCGGTGCGCGGTGGTGGGTGTCGGGGGTGATGCGCAGTTGGACGGCGTCGGAGTCGCCGACCCACAGGGGCGCGGTGCTGCCGCGTACGTCGGCGCCGCGGCGCTCGGCGGCGCCGAGGTCGGGGGCGTCGTCGTTGTGGACCTGGACGTCCTGCCAGCCGGACCAGGCGCCACTGCCGGTGGCACGGGTACGGACCTGGACCCGGCCCTGCAACTGGGCGTCGGCGTCGTCCCAGACGACCCCCAGCAGCGAGAACGGCCGTACGGTGCGGGCCGGTAGACCGAGCGTCTGCTGGGCGGGCGCGGGCGGGGTGTCGCGGTCACTGGTGCGCGGGGCGGCGGGCGCGCCGAGGGGCGCGACCGGCAGGGACTGGGTACTGCCCGGCAGGTTGCCGGAGCGCACCGCGGCCGGTGCCGGCGGGCGGGCGGCGCCGGCGCCGGCGTCCGGCGCGACGGGCAGGGCGATGGCGGCGGTGCACGCCGCGCCGAGGCAGCTCGCGAGGAAGGGACGCATGTACAGCATCGTGAACACGGCCGGAGGCAACACGCCAACGGTGGCCTGACGGGGCATCGGCCGATCCGGTGTCCCGGGCGGGTCGCGCCCGACCCACCGTCAGCCGCCGCCCCGCGTACCCTTGCCGCGATGAACGCCACCGACCGCACCCCCGCCGACCTGCTGAGTTCCGCGCTCGCCGCGGACCCGGCCCGCCCGCTGGTGACCTTCTACGACGACGCCACCGGCGAACGCGTGGAACTGTCCGTCGCCACCTTCGCCAATTGGGTGGCCAAGACCGCCAACTACCTCCAGGGCGATCTGGCCGCCGAGCCCGGCGACCGGCTGGCCCTGCTGCTGCCCGCGCACTGGCAGACCGCCGTCTGGCTGCTGGCCTGCTCTGCGGTGGGCGTGGTCGCGGAGGTGGACGGCGATCCGGCCGCCGCCGACCTCGTCGTGGCGGGGCCCGACCGGCTGGACGCGGCGCGGGCGTGCTCCGGGGAGCGGGTGGCACTGGCGCTGCGCCCGTTGGGCGGCCGGTTCCCCGCGCCGCCGGAGGGGTTCGCGGACTACGCCGTGGAGGTCCCGGGCCAGGGCGACCGGTTCGCCCCGTACGCTCCGGTGGACCCGGACGCGGTGGCGCTGGTCGTCGGCGGTGAGGAGCTGACCGGCAGCGGGGTCGGGGCCCGCGCGCGGGCGGACGCGGCCGCGGCCGGGATGCCCGAGGCGCCGCGGGTGTTGTCGGGGCTGTCGTACGACACCTGGCGGGGCCTGTCGTACGGGCTGTACGCGCCGCTGGCGACCGGCGGCTCGGTGGTGCTCTGCCGGCACGCGGAGCGGCTGGGCGCCGAGGCCGCCGCCGACCGCGAGGCCAGCGAGAAGATCACGTTCACGGCGCCGTCGGCGACCTGAGCCGGCGCCCCGTCCCGGGGTGGGCCCGGCGGTCGTGGTCCGCCGGGCGGGGGAGCCGGAGGCGTTGCCGGCGGGCCGGTCCGCCCGTTTCGTTCCATGCTCTTGGGATACGTGCTGTTCTGCGCGGGTCGGTCGGATCTTCCGTTCCGTCCGACCCCGCGTACGGGCACGACGCCGACTCCGTGAGGGATGGACGCACAGGTGACCGACACCCCCGAGCCCGCCAGGTTCGCCGGCTGGGCCGAACGCCCCGCCGGGGGGCCGGGGGCGGGCCGGCCGGGGGCGCCGCGCCGGGGGCGCTGGCGGCGCCGGGCGGCCTTCGGGGCGGCCGGCGCGCTGCTGGCCGGGGCCGGCGCCGGCTGGGCGGTGTACGCCAAGCTCGACGGCAACATCCGCACCGACCGCAGCGCCGACCAGGAGCTGCACAAATGGGAGTCCGAACGGCCGCCGGCGGGCCCGCCGAACGCCGAGAACCTGCTGCTGATCGGCTCCGACAGCCGTAGCGGCGGCAACCGCAGATACGGCCGCGGCGGCGGCCAGCGTTCGGACACCACGCTGCTGCTGCACCTGGCGGCGGACCGGAAGAGCGCCACCGCGGTCAGCATCCCGCGCGACCTGATGGTGCGGGTGCCGCACTGCCTGCGCTCCGACGGCAGGGAGACCGAGCCCCAGACGGCCCAGTTCAACTGGGCGTTCGCCTTCGGCGGGGCGGCCTGCTCGATCCGTACCGTCGAGCGGATGACCGGCATCCGCATCGAGCACTACATGATCATCGATTTCGTGGGCTTCACGAAGATGGTGGACGCGGTGGACGGTGTGGAGATCTGCCTGCCGCAGGCGGTGCACGACGCCTCCGCGCACCTGACGCTCCCCGCGGGCCGGCAGACGCTGGACGGGGAGGCCGCCCTGGCGTACGTGCGGGCACGGAAGGGCCTGGGCAACGGCAGCGACACGCAGCGCATGGACAGGCAACAACGTTTTCTTGGTGCTCTGGTGAAGAAAGTGCAGAGTAATGGTGTCCTGCTCAATCCGACCCGGCTGTATCCGGTCCTGGATGCCGCGACGAGTTCGCTGACGACGGATGCCGACCTCGCCTCACTGAGAGGGCTGTACGAATTGGTTCGCAGTACGCGCCGCATTCCCGCCGACCGGACCCAGTTCCTCACCGTGCCGCGCCGGGAGTACCGCTACGATCCCAATCGCGATGAGCTCGTACAGCCGGACGCCGACCGGCTCTTCGGGCGGTTGCGCAGGGATCTTCCGGTGGCGGTGGGGCCACCGCACGACGCCGGGGAGGAGCCGGCCCGCACCGGCGGCAGATCGGCCGGCAGCGCCCCGCGCGGCGTTCCGGAAGGATCACCGTCGCCGGCGGCGAGTTCCGGCCCGACCTTTCCCGGGACGACGGCGGAACGCAGGATCTGTGAATAAAGATGCCGCAAAGTACGCGTGGCTACTCGAATGGATTGGGCGGATTGCCCAGTTGTAGGGAAGTGGAATTTGTCACGGGCGTCGCGGGGCGCTGAACTGGGCGGATAGTGTGAGCGACCCGGTCCGCACGTTTGGCTGACCGATGACCATGCACCATTGACCATGCACTGCAGATCGACCTACCGAGCGCCTTGAGGGGATGGCGCCGCGTGGCACCGACGGAGGACTCAAGGCACCGTGGACGCGCAAGGCCGTGGGCGGGCGGGCGACAACAACGTCGATCCCGCCGATCAGTGGGTGTTCGATCCGGACACCGGCAACTACGAGCTGCGGCTCGACCCTGCGGGGCAGCCCCCCGCTCGGCCCTCCGAGCGCAGGGCGCCCGGTTCCAGACGCGGCCGTAAGCCGGGTGGTGAGGTCGGTGACACCGACACCCGTCCGCTGCCGGTCCAGCGCGGACGCCGGGCCGAGCGGGCCGACGAGGACCCCACCGGCGCGGGCGAGCGCCCCACCGGCGGCCGGGCGGCGCGCCGGGCGGCCGCGAACCGCACCGCGACGGCGTCCCCGTCGGCCGCGGGTTCGAGCAGCCGCCGCAAGCCCAAGCCGAAGAAGTCCGGCAAGAAGAAGGCGCTGTACTGGACGGCCGGGGTGCTGGGCTTCGTCCTGGTCGCCGGCTGCGGCGGGGCGTTCTACCTCTACCAGCAGCTGAACGGCAACATCTCCAAGGTCGACGTCGGCGTGGAGAACGACGCGGTGTCCGACGGCCCGGTCAACCTGCTGATCATCGGGACGGACGCCCGCTCCGGCAAGGGCAACTCCGGCTACGGCGACGCCGGCAGCGTCGGGCACGCGGACACCACGATCCTGATGCACATCTCCAAGGACCGGTCGAACGCCACCGCACTGAGCATCCCGCGCGACCTGATCACCGACATCCCGAACTGCCCGACGGCGCAGAAGGACGGCTCGAAGAAGGTCATCCCCGGTGAGCACGGGGTGCGCTTCAACACCAGCCTGGGCCAGGAGGGTCGGGACCCCGGCTGCACCTGGCGCACCGTCGAGAAGCTCACCGGGCTGAAGATCGACCACTTCATGATGGCCGACTTCAACGCGGTCAAGGAGCTGTCCACCGCGGTGGACGGCGTCGAGGTCTGCGCCGCCAAGGACATCAACGACCCCAAGTCGCACCTGCACCTGAAGGCCGGCCGGCACGTCGTCCAGGGCGAGCAGGCGCTGGCCTTCGTGCGCACCCGGCACGCCATCGGGTTCGGCAGCGACCTGGACCGGATCAAGATGCAGCAGCAGTTCCTCAGCTCGCTGATCCGCAAGCTGAAGTCCGACGCGTTCTCCAGCCCCGGCAAGCTCTACGACGTCAGCCAGGCCGCCACCAAGGCGCTCACCGTCGACACCGGCATCGGCACCGCGAAGAAGCTGCTGGACTTCGGTACCGACCTCAAGAAGGTCAACATCGACAAGGTCACCTTCGCCACGGTGCCGGTGCTGGACAACCCCAACGACGCGGCCACCGTCATCCTGGACAAGGCCAAGGCGGAACCGCTGTTCGCGATGGTGCGCGCCGACCACGCCCTGGCCAAGGGCAAGAAGCACAAGAAGGGCTCCGGGTCGGTCAAGAAGGCCCCGCCGGAGCTCGTACGGGTCGACGTCACCAACGGCGGCGGGCCGATCGGCTCGGCGCAGGAGACCGTGGACTGGCTCCAGAACATGAAGGGCGCCCGGCTCTCCACCAACGCCGGCAACGCCCCCGCGAAGCTGGCCGCCACCCGCCTCGAATACGCCCCCAACCAGGCCGACCAGGCCGCCACCCTGGCCGACTGGATGGGCCTGCCCAAGAGTGCCCTCAAGGAGTCCTCGCAGGACGCCGGCGACCGCGTACCGATGAAGCTCACCCTCGGCAAGGACTTCACGGCACCGGGTACACCGATCGCGGCGCCGACCGAAACCCCGGACGGTGTCCAGAACGTCAATGCGGATGACAAGAACGTGTGCGCGAAGTGACCTGAGCAGGGTCCGGCCGGCCGCCAGGGCGCCGGGCACACCACCTACGGCTGACTGAACGGGGAGAGGGCCCACATGCGGCAGAGCAGTGTGCGTGGCGACAGACCGGGACGGCGGCGCCGGCCGGACGCACAGCAACTGGGCTGGGACGACAGCCTCTACGAGGACAAGGGGCTGCCGCCGGACGCCCCCGGCTGGACGCCGCCCGAAGGCGGCGAGGCGCCCGGCAGCGACGAGGCGGTGCCCGCCGAGGGCGACGGGCACCGCACGGACGGACGGACGCGTCGCCGCAAGGCCGACGACACCGATAGCGCCGGTAACGCCGGTAACGCCGACAAGGGGGGCAAGGCCGGCAAAGGGAGCAAGGGCCGCAAGGCGCTGCGCTGGACCGCGATCGGCCTCGCCGTCCTGATAGTGGGCACGGCCGGCGCCGGCTACTGGTACTACGAGCACCTCAACGCCAACCTCCGCAAGGCCCCGCGGTCCCTGGGCGGCGGGGGCCTGAAGAAGCCCGACCCCAACGCCTTCGGCCAGAGCCCGCTGAACATCCTGCTGCTGGGCTCGGACGGCCGGAACAGCGCGAAGAACATCGAGCTCGGCGGCGCCCGGCAGGACGCGGACCGCAAGCCGCTGGCCGACGTCCAGATGCTGGTGCACGTCTCCGCCGACCGCAGCAACATGTCGGTGATCTCCATCCCCCGGGACACCCGGGTGACGATCCCGCAGTGCACCGACCCGAAGGACCACACGGTCTATCCGCAGACCACCGCGCCCATCAACGAGTCCCTCCAGCACGGCGGTCCGGGCTGCACGCTCGCCACCTGGCAGGAGCTGACCGGCGTCTACATCGACCACTTCATGATGGTCGACTTCTCCGGCGTGGTGTCCATGGCGGACGCCATCGGCGGCGTCCCGGTCTGCGTCGACCACAACATCTACTCGCACGACAGCAGGGGCCACGGCAGCGGGCTGCGGCTCACCGCGGGCACCCACCCGGTCAAGGGCGTCCAGGCCCTCCAGTGGCTGCGCACCCGCTACGGCTTCGAGGACAACACCGACATCGGCCGGGCCAGGGCCCAGCACATGTACATGAACTCGATGGTCCGTCAGCTGAAGCAGGGCACCAAGCTCTCCGACCCGGGCCAGCTGCGCGACCTCGCGGAGGCCGCGACCAAGGCCCTGACCGTCGACGACGGCCTGGACACCGTCAAGAAGCTCTACGACCTGGGCGGCGACCTCAGCCGGGTGCCGACCAAGCGCATCACGATGGTCACCATGCCCTGGGTGTACGGCCCGGGCGAGCGGTACGTCCTGCCCAAGCCGGGCGACGCGGACGCGACCTTCGCCATGCTGCGCAACGACACCGGGCTGGACGGCAAGGACAAGACGAAGAAGCCCGCCTCCGATCCCAAGCCGTCGACGCCCAAGGACCAGCTGAAGGTCGTGGTGCAGAACGGCACCGGCAGCACGGTGAGCGGCCCGTCGTCCGGCCGGGCCGGGGCGGTCCAACAGCAGCTGGCGAGCCTCGGCTACGCCGCGGCCTCCACCGACTCCCAGCTCATCGGCCAGGCGGACACCACCCTGACGTACCACGACAAGGCCCAGCGCGGCGACGCCCTGGCCCTCGCCAAGGCGCTCGGCCTGCCCAGGAGCGCGGTGCGGGAGTCCAGTTCGGCCACCGGCATGCGCCTGGTGGTCGGCAACGACTGGCGCACCGGCTCGGCCTACCCGAAGAAGCCCGGCAACGACAAGCCCGCCGACAAGGCCCCGGCCAGCGCGGACGCCCTCAACGGCGAATCCAAGGGCTGTATGAAGGTGAATCCGCAGTACACGTTCTAGTGCCCGCCCAAGCGCGTCGGAGCCCGCCCACCCCGAACGGGGTGGGCGGGCTCCGACGTGGAACGGGGACCGCTACTCCGCCGCGGCCGGCACCGCCGGGCGCCGGCTGGCGATGACCTTCTTGGCGAGGGAGCGCGGGCTGGTCAGGAAGCCCAGGCCCCAGGACATGTGCATGGTGGCCAGGGCGACCGGGATCTGGGCGCGGGCCTTGAGCGGGAGTCCCTTGCCGGCGGGGACGGAGCCCGCGGTGATGGCGGCGAGGTAGCCGGCCGGGACGACGAAGCCCCAGGGGGTGACGGCGGCACCGACCACCAGGCCCGCGGCGATCGCGCCGACCGCGGTCGGCGGGGCGAGGTAGCGGAGGTTGATCGAGCCGGCGTGGTAGCGGGCGACGACGTGACGCCACTTGCCGTAGTCCTTGTACTGCTTGGCCAGCGCCTTGATGCTCGGGCGGGGGCGGTACTGGACCTTCAGCTCCGGTGAGAACCAGATCTGGCCGCCGGCCTCGCGGAGGCGGAAGTTCAGCTCCCAGTCCTGGGCGCGGATGAACTCCTCGTTGTAGCCGCCCTGCTGCTCCAGGGCCTCGCGGCGGAAGACGCCCAGGTAGACCGTCTCGGCGGGGCCCGCCTGGCCACCGGTGTGGAAGGCGGCGTTGCCCACGCCGATCTTGGAGGTCATCGCGGCGGCGACCGCGTCCTCCCAGGCGTTCTCGCCCTCGGCGTGCATGATGCCGCCGACGTTCACCGCGCCGGTCTCCTCCAGCAGGCGCACCGCGGTGGCGATGTAGTCGGGGGAGAGCATGCCGTGGCCGTCGACGCGAACGACGACGGGGTGCCGGGAGGCCTTGATCGCGGCATTGAGCGCGGCGGGGGTGCGGCCCGTCGGGTTCGGCACGGTGTGCACCCGGGCGTCCTCGGCCACCAGCTCGGCGGCGATCTCGTCCGTACGGTCCGTGGACGGGCCGAGGGCGATCACCACCTCCATCTCGCCGGCGTACTCCTGCTCCAGGATGTGCCGGACCGAATTGCGCAGGTGACGTTCCTCATTGAGCACCGGCATGATCACGGAGACGGCCGGGGGCTGCTGCTGCGGCATGGTTCCTCGGGGGTACGGCCCGTGGCGGAGCCGCCAGCGACGGCAGCGCCCGCCGGGAGACTGCAGTATCGCGCCTCACGTTACCGCGAATGGGGGACGCCCTCGGACGCAGCCGGGTGGCCGGAGGGCAGATGCCCGGCGTGTGGCGCTTTACCGCAGATCATATGGACCTATCGTGTTCCCGCCGCATTCGTCCCCCTCCGTACTCTCCCTGTACCTCTCCCCGAGTACCTCTCCCCGCCGGGCGCCGCTCGCCCGGCCCGCCGCGGAGGTGTCCGCCGTGACCGCGCCGTTCCGCTCCCCCAGCCCGGCCAACCGTCGGGCCGCCCGGTCCGGCGGGCGCCGGCGCCCGGGTCCGCGGTGGGGGCTGCGGATCGGCACCGGCGCGTCCGTGCTGCTGCTGGCCGCGGGCGGGGTGGGGCACGCGATGGTCACGGGGGTGGAGAGCGGCATCGGGCGGGTGGACGCCTTCACCGGGATGAGCAACCGGCCCGGGGGCGGCGACGGGCTGAACTTCCTGGTCGTCGGCACGGACGGACGCGACAGGCTCACCGCCGAGGAGAAACGGAAGTACCACCTGGGCGGAGCGCCCTGTCACTGCACGGACACGCTGATGCTGGTGCACCTGTCCGCCGACCGGAACCGGGCCAGCGTCATCAGCCTGCCGCGCGACTCCTACGCCGAGGTCCCCGCGCACCTCGACCCGGTGACCGGACGGCAGCGCGCCAAGCACGCCATCAAGCTGAACGCGGCGTACGCGGAAGGCGGCCCCAGCCTGACCGTGCGCACCGTCGAGCACATGACCGGGGTGCACATCGACCACTACCTGGAGGTCGACTTCACCAGCTTCATGCACAGCGTGGACACGGTCGGCGGAGTGGAGATCTGCACCGCACGACCGCTGCACGACAGCTACACGGGCCTGCACCTCCCGGTCGGCAGGTCACGGCTGAACGGCGGCCAGGCGCTCCAGTACGTGCGCTCGCGGCACGTCGACGGCTCCGCCGACCTCGGCCGGATGCAGCGCCAGCAGCGCTTCCTGGCCGCCCTCATCCAGAAGGTCACCTCCTCCGGAGTGCTGATGAACCCGATCCGCTTCAAGGACGTCGCCGACACGATGCTGGAGTCCGTGCGCGCCGACTCGGGGTTCGGGGCCAACGACCTGGTCGACCTGGGGCAGGCGATGCGCGGGTTCACCCCGTCGTCCTCGGAGTTCACCTCCGTGCCGCTCGGCACGTTGGAGCAGCCGGTGCCGGGCGTCGGCTCGACGGTGCGCTGGGACCCGGTGGCGGCGCCGAAGCTGTTCCAGGCGATCCGCGAGGACCGGCCGATCGCGGCGCACCGGGACCGGGCGGAGCCCCGGGCCGCGGTCGTGGAGGTGGCGCCCGACCAGATCCAGGTGCGGGTCGACAACGGCACCGACCGGGCGGGGCTGGGCGCGGCGGTGGCCAGGGACCTGCGCGCCAGCGGCTTCGCCACCCTGGGCTCCCCGGGCAACTCCACCATCGGCCGGGTGGCCCGCACGGTCATCGTCTACGACCCGCGCTGGGACCGCTCGGCCCGTTCGCTGGCCGGCGCGCTGCCGGGCGCGAGGCTGCGGCCGGTGGCCGGTCAGGGGCCGGTGATGCGGGTGACGGTCGGGCAGAACCACACGGCGGTCCGGCGGGTACGGGCCGAGGAGCCCACGAAGCCGGGCGGGATCTCGGCGATCACCGGAGACGAGGCGGTGTGCCCATGAGCGAGCGCAGCGAGGTCTCGGCATGAGCGTCCCCGCGCCCCGTCGCACCCAGGTCAGGCCGCCGTCGCGTGGGTCGGAAGCGCACCGTCGGGCCCGCCGGGTGTCGGTGGCCGTCGCGTCGATCTGCCTGGTCGCGGCCACCGCGGCGGCGGCACCGGCGGCGCCGGACGCCCCGACCGGCTGCGGGGACCTGGTGCGCGGCCAGCTGTGTCTGCGCGGTCCGGTGGGGGCCGACGGGACGTACCGCGCGACGTACCGGCGGCACGGGGCGGCGGCCGGGCTGGCCGAGATCACCGTACGGCTCGGCTACCAGCGCAAGAACGCCCGGATCACCGCCTTCCCCGGCTGGTTCGGCACCCGGCGCACACAGGGCGGCGCGGTGGGGCTGACCGGGCGGGTGGAGATGCTTTCGGACGAGTGCATCCGGGGCGTCATGGAGCACGGGGAGACGGTCTTCGTCACGAAGTGGAGCTGCAACTGACGTCCCGGACACCCGGATCACCCGGGAAGGCATGAAAGGCGCGGATTGTGTGGCAGGTTGTGCTGGTCGTCACCCCGACCACGGTGACGCTCTTCCTCGTCGCGGCACTGGGCCTGGCGACGGCGTTCGCCCTGTGGACCGCGCACGCCCCCGGCGGTGGCGCGCCGCGCCGTACCGCCCGCGTGCTGCTGGCCTGCTGGCTGCTGGTGCTGCTGGCGGCGACGCTCACGCCGACCCAGCCGATCGGTTCCGGGGACGCGACGGTGTGGTGGCGTCCGGGCGAGGGGCTGTTGGAGCTGGGCGCCCAGTTGGAGCCCGGCGAGCTGGCCATGCTGGTGCGCCGTCAGATCGCCGGTGCCGCGCTGTTCGTCCCCGGGCCGCTGCTGCTGCGGTTCGCGGTGCCGCGCGCGCCGGCCGCCCTGGCGTTCCTGCTGGGGGTGGGCCTGTGCCTGGTCGTCGAGACGGCGCAGCTGCTGATGCGGGCCGGCCGGATCGCGGACGTCGACGACGTGCTGTGCGCGGCGGCCGGCACCCTCATCGGTACGGGGCTGGCGCTGCTCGCGCAGCTGGCGGTGGCCGTTATGCGTCGTCGAGGCCTTCCGCGGCGCGCCGTTCGCGCAGCTCCATGATCGCCCGGCGTCGGGCGAGGCGGTGCGTGCGGCGAATCTGTGCCTCTTGGTAGCGGCGCTTGTCCCGCTCGGTCTCGGGGAGCACCGGCGGCACCCGGCGCGGCTTGCCGTACTCGTCGACGGCGGCGAAGACCAGGTAGGCGGAGCCGACCTGCTGGGCCGGGCCGGACTCGTTCCAGCGCTCGGCCAGGACCCGGACGCCGACCTCCATCGAGGACCGGCCGGTCCAGTTGACCTGGGCTCGGACGTGCACGAGGTCACCGATCCGGACCGGCTCCAGGAAGGCCATCTCGTCCATGGAGGCGGTCACCGCCGGCCCGCCGGAGTGGCGCCCGGCCACCGCGCCGGCCGCGTCGTCGACCAGTTTCATGATCACGCCACCGTGCACCGTCCCCAGCAGGTTCGTGTCGCCGGCCGTCATGATGTGGCTGAGCGTGATGCGGGATGCGGAGGTCGGCTTGCCGACGAGCTCACCGTCGGGGTCGTGGGTGACGAGTTCGGTCATGGAGCAAGCCTAAGCGGGACCGTAGGACCCCTCCGGCCGCACCGGACGTGACTCCGGTCTCGCACCGGACGTGACTCCGGTCTCACGCCGGACGTGACACGGGTCCCCCGCCGACCGTGGCGAATCCCACCCGCACCACGTGACACGGATCTCCTCGCCCCGCCGGAAACCATCCGGAATGGATGCTTCCAGTAGCCCCGTCGGAATGGTCACGGCCCCTTCGGGTATGCGGCGGAAGGCCTCCGTGGCTTTGCATCAGCTCTGCAACAGCCCTGACCCGATCCGGCACCCGCCCTATGGAGCACCCCACCCGGCCGTGCACACTGCCCCGTATGAATGAGTGGCCCAATGGATGGTCCGGGGACCAAGGCAACCGGTACGGACGCGGCAGCAGCGGCGACCCGGAGGGTGCGCGCGCCATGCCGCAGGTGCGGCGCGACGCAGGCCCCGGCTATCAGAGGCACGAGCCTCCGCTGCCGCCGTCGATGTCCCCGCACAGGGGCGCGAACGTGCCGCCGCAGCAGTCCCAGGGCTACGACGACGCATATGACGACGGTTACAACACCGGCCAGGTCTACGGCGGCGGCCGGGGCGGCGGCTACGGCGACGGATACGACGGCCGGCCCCGCCCCAACTGGGGCCGGCGCATCCGACGCACCCTGGTCGCCCTGGTCGTGGTGCTCCTGATCGCCTCGGTCGCCACGTACTTCTGGGCGGACGGCAAGCTCCGCCGCCAGGTGGACCTGAGCAAGGTCATCGACCGGCCCGAGGCGGGCGACGGCACCAACTACCTGATCGTCGGCTCGGACAGCCGCGAGGGCATGTCCGCCGAGGAGAAGAAGAAGCTGCACACCGGCTCCGCCGAGGGCAAGCGGACCGACTCGATGATGATCCTGCACGACGGCAGCAACGGCCCGACGCTGCTCTCGCTGCCCCGCGACTCGGACGTGGAGATACCCTCCTTCGTCGGCTCGGACTCCGGCAAGAAGTACCCGGGCACCGGCCGGCACACCAAGCTCAACGCGGCCTACGCCGAGGACGGCCCGGAGCTGCTGGTGCGCACCGTGGAGTACAACACCCACCTGCACATCGACCACTACGTCGAGATCGGTTTCGCCGGCTTCGCCAACATCGTCGACGCCATCGGCGGCGTCGAGATGGACATCCCCAAGGCGTTCAAGGACAAGTGGTCGGGCGCAGACTTCCCGGCGGGCAAGCAGACCCTCAACGGCCAGCAGGCCCTCGCCTTCGTCCGCACCCGGCACGCCTTCGCGGGCAGTGACCTGGACCGCACGAAGAACCAGCAGAAGTTCCTGGCCTCGCTGGCCAGCCAGACCGCCACGCCCGGCACCGTCCTCAACCCGTTCAAGCTCTACCCGGTGATGGGCGCCGGCCTGGACACCCTCATCGTCGACAAGGACATGAGCCTGTGGGACCTGGGCCAGATGTTCTTCGCGATGAAGGGCGTCACCAGCGGCGACGGCAAGTCGATGAACATGCCGGTCTCCGGCTCCACCGGAGGCAACCTGGTCTGGGACAAGGCCAAGCTCCAGCAGCTGGTCCAGCAGCTGAAGAACGACGAGAAGGTCACGGTCAGCAGCAACTGACATCGGCGAAGGGCCCCGGATCGCTTGCGATCCGGGGCCCTTTCGCATCCCTACGCCGCCGCACGCCGCGGCGGCGTACGGGTCACTGCGGCAGGTTCCTCGCCATCACGATCCGCTGCACCTGGTTCGTGCCTTCGTAGATCTGCGTGATCTTGGCATCCCGCATCATCCGCTCCAGCGGGTAGTCACGGGTGTAGCCGTAGCCGCCGAGCAGCTGGACGGCGTCGGTGGTGATCTCCATGGCCGCGTCGGAGGCGTAGCACTTGGCCGCGGCGCCGAAGAACGTCAGGTCCTCGCCCTTGCCGCCGGCCGATATCCGCTCCGAGCGGGCGGCTGCGGCGTAGGTCAGCTGACGGGCCGCCTCCAGCTTCATGGCCATGTCGGCGAGCATGAACTGGACGCCCTGGAAGTCGCCGATCGGCTTGCCGAACTGCTTGCGCTCCTGGACGTAGCCCTTGGCGTAGTCCAGGGCGCCCTGGGCGATGCCGAGCGCCTGGGCCGCGATCGTGATGCGGGTGTGGTCCAGGGTCTTCATGGCGGTGGCGAAGCCGGTGCCCTCCGCGCCGATCATGCGGTCGGCCGGGATCCGCACGTTGTCGAGGTAGACCTCGCGGGTCGGTGAGCCCTTGATACCGAGCTTCTTCTCCGGCGCGCCGAAGGAGACACCCTCGTCGTCCTTCTCGACGACGAAGGCCGAGATGCCCTTGGAGCGCTTCTCGGGGTCGGTGACGGCCATCACCGTGTAGTACTCGCTGACGCCGGCGTTGGTGATCCACCGCTTGACGCCGTTGAGGACGTAGTGGTCACCGTCACGGACCGCCCGGGTCTTCATGCCCGCCGCGTCGGAGCCGGCGTCCGGCTCGCTCAGGCAGTACGAGAACATCGCGTCGCCCTTGGCGAGCGGGCCCAGGTAGGTCTTCTTCAGCTCCTCGGAGCCAGAGAGGATCACCGGCAGCGAGCCGAGCTTGTTGACGGCCGGGATCAAGGAGGAGGAGGCGCAGACCCGGGCGACCTCCTCGATGACGATGACGGTGGCCAGCGCGTCGGCGCCGGCACCGCCGTAGGCCTCCGGGACGTGCACGGCGTGCAGGTCGTTGAGGGTCAGCGCATCGCGGGCCTCCTGCGGGAAGCGACCCTCCTCGTCCACCTCGGCGGCGAACGGCGCGATCTTCGCCTCGGCGAGCGACCGCACCGACTCGCGGAGCATGTCGTGCTCCTCCGACGGCCGGTACAGATCGAAATCAGCGGTTCCCGCCACTAACTCTCACTCCCCTGTGAACTTCCGGCAGTGCTAACTACCGTTAAGTAACCGTATTTCTCAGCTGGATTCTAGGCGCCGGACCGGGGCCGCGGATACGTGAGGTTGCCGACAGTTACCCACCTGCCCAGGGCACGACTGGAGTAGGCCATTCCTCGCGCGACTATGCTCGGTCCGGCCTTCTTCGTCGTATGTGTCTGGAGCATCCATGGCCCTCAAGATCACCGTGATCGGCACCGGCTACCTCGGCGCCACACACGCCGCAGCCATGGCCGAGCTCGGTTTCGAGGTGCTGGGGCTGGACGTGGTCCCCGAGAAGATCGAGATGCTCCAGCGCGGCGAGGTCCCGATGTACGAGCCGGGGCTGGAGGAGCTGCTGCGCCGCCATGTCGCCGGGATCGAAGGCTCCAGCGGACGGCTGCGGTTCACCACCTCCTACGAGGAGGCCGGCGCATTCGGCGACGTCCACTTCGTCTGCGTCAACACCCCGCAGAAGCACGGCGAGTACGCCTGTGACATGAGTTACGTCGACAGCGCCTTCGACGCGCTGGCGCCGCACCTGACCCGGCCCACGCTGGTGGTCGGCAAGTCGACGGTGCCGGTGGGCAGCGCGTCCCGGCTCGCCGAGCGGCTGGCCGCGTCGGCCCCCGCGGGCGCCGACGCCGAGCTGGCCTGGAACCCGGAGTTCCTGCGCGAGGGGTTCGCCGTCGACGACACCCTGCACCCGGACCGGATCGTCGCCGGTGTGGCCAGCGAGCGGGCCGAGGAGCTGCTGCGCGAGGTCTACGCCACCCCGATCGCCGGGGGCTCCCCGTTCATCGTGATGGACTACCCGACCGCCGAGCTGGTGAAGACCTCCGCCAACTCCTTCCTGGCCACCAAGATCTCGTTCATCAACGCCATGGCGGAGGTGTGCGAGGCCGCCGACGGCGACGTGGTGAAGCTGGCCGAGGCGATCGGGCACGACGAGCGGATCGGCAACAAGTTCCTGCGCGCCGGCATCGGCTTCGGCGGCGGCTGTCTGCCCAAGGACCTGCGGGCCTTCATGGCGCGCGCCGGTGAGCTGGGCGCCGACCAGGCGCTGACCTTCCTGCGCGAGATCGACTCGATCAACATGCGGCGCCGCGGCCACATGGTCGAGCTGACCCGGGACGCGGTCGGCGGCGGCTTCCTCGGCAAGCGGGTCGCGGTCCTGGGCGCGACCTTCAAGCCCGACTCGGACGACGTCCGCGACTCCCCCGCACTGAACGTCGCCGGCCAGATCCACCTCCAGGGCGGCCAGGTCACCGTCTACGACCCGAAGGGCATGGCGAACGCCCAGCGGCTCTTCCCGACGCTGGGCTACGCGGACAGCGCCCTGGAGGCGGTACGCGGCGCGGACGTGGTGCTGCACCTGACGGAGTGGCGCGAGTTCCGCGACCTGGACCCGGCGGCCCTGGCCGAGGTGGTCGCCGAACGCCGCATCCTGGACGGCCGCAACGCCCTGGACCCCCAGCTGTGGCGCAAGGCCGGCTGGACGTACCGTGCGCTGGGTAGGCCGAAGGCCTAACGCCCCACGTTGTCGGCTTTCCCGCCGTGCTTGTTGCTCGCCGTTGCGCCTGCGGCGGGCGTGGGTTTGTGGGTGCGGGGACGGTCCTGCGGGGCAGGGGTTCCAGACTGCTTCGCTTTACGTCCGGACACCCAGCCCCGGAGGACCGCACCCGCAGCCGAACAGCCCCGCGCAGCGGCACCGCCCGCCGCAGGCGCAACGGCGAGAAAGCCAACAACGTGGGGAGAACGCCGGCCGCCAGGCCACGGCGAGAAAGCCAACAACGTGGGAAGTCAGCCAAGCGCAGCGATCGTCGCGTGGGACGGCCCCCGGCGCCCCCGCTCCGCGCGGGACACGTCCTCCGCCGCGCGGAGTGCGCGGACGGCGTTCTGCCAGGTCAGCTTGGCCAGGTCGGCCTTGGACCAGTGGCGGTCCAGCAGCTCGGCGATCAGGTTCGGGTAGCCGGCGACGTCGGCCAGGTCGGCCGGGGTGAAGGCGGTGCCGTCGAAGTCGCCGCCGATGCCGATGTGGTCGATGCCGGCGACCTCGCGCATGTGGTCGAGGTGGTCGGCGACGGTGGCGGCGGTGGCCGTCGGCCGCGGGTTGGCGGCTTCGAAGGCCCGTTGGACGGCCATGCCGGCCTCGGTCGTGTCGAGGTGGTGCAGGCCGTGGGCGCGCATGTTCTCGTCCGCACGCTGCGTCCACTCGACGGCCTCGGGGAGGACGAACTTCGGCACGAAGGTGGCCATCGCGACACCGCCGTTGGCCGGCAGCTGGGCCAGGACGTCGTCGGGGACGTTGCGCGGATGGTCGCAGACGGCCCGCGCGGAGGAGTGCGAGAAGATCACCGGCGCGGTGCTGACGCGCAGCGCCGCACGCATGGTGTCGGCCGAGACGTGCGAGAGGTCGACCAGCATCCCGCAGCGGTTCATCTCCCGCACGACCTCCTCGCCGAAGGGCGTGAGGCCGTGGTGGCGCGGTTCGTCGGTGGCGGAGTCCGCCCAGTCGATGGTGTCGTTGTGGGTGAGCGTCATATAGCGGACGCCGAGCCGGTACAGGGTGCGCAGGGTGGCCAGCGAGTTGTTGATCGAGTGGCCGCCCTCGGCACCCATGAGGGAGGCGATCCGGCCCTCGGCGCGGGCCGCCTCCATGTCGTCGGCGGTCAGCGCCGGACGCAGGTGGTCCGGGTAGCGGGCCACCAACTGCCGCACCACATCGATCTGTTCGAGGGTGGCGCTGACCGCCGTGTCGCCCGCGTAGTCGGACCGTACGTACACGGACCAGAACTGGGCGCCGACACCGCCGGAGCGGAGCCGCGGCAGGTCGGTGTGCAGGTGGGCGGACTGGTCGGTGGCGATGTCCCGGCGGTCGAGGTCGTAGCGGACCTGTTCGCGCAGCGCCCAGGGCAGGTCGTTGTGGCCGTCGACGACGGGCCAGTGGGCGAGCAGCTCCCGCGCGGCCTCCTCGGAGGCCTTCACTGGGCGCCGCCGAAGCCGAAGCCGTTCGGGACGGCGACCTTGTTGCGCAGCCGCTTGCCCTTCTCGGTGGCCTGCTCGTTCAGCTCCTGCTGGAACTCCCGCATCCGGCCGAGGAGTTCGGCGTCGTGGGCGGCGAGCATCCGGGCGGCGAGCAGCCCGGCGTTGCGGGCTCCGCCGACCGAGACGGTGGCGACCGGCACGCCGGCCGGCATCTGCACGATGGAGAGCAGGGAGTCCATGCCGTCCAGGTACTTCAGCGGGACGGGGACGCCGATGACCGGCAGCGGGGTGACGGAGGCGAGCATGCCGGGGAGGTGGGCCGCGCCGCCGGCGCCCGCGATGATCACCTTCAGACCGCGGTCGGCCGCGTCCTCGCCGTACGCGATCATCTCGCGCGGCATGCGGTGGGCCGAGACGACGTCCACCTCGTAGGGGATCTCGAACTCGGCGAGGGCCTGGGCGGCGGCCTCCATGACGGGCCAGTCGGAGTCGGAGCCCATGACGACGCCGACCACGGGGTTCGCACTGCTCATTCGGTGATCGTTCCTCGCAGGTAGCCGGCGGCGTGCGCGGCGCGCTCGCGCACGTCCGCCAGGTCGTCGCCGTAGGTGTTCACGTGTCCGACCTTACGGCCGGGCTTCACGTCCTTGCCGTACATATGGATCTTCAACTGCGGGTCCCGCGCCATGCAATGCAGATACGCGGAGTACATGTCGGGGTAGTCGCCGCCGAGGACGTTGGCCATCACCGTCCAGCGGGCGCGCGGACGCGGATCGCCGAGCGGGAGGTCGAGCACGGCACGGACGTGGTTGGCGAACTGCGAGGTGATCGCGCCGTCCTGGGTCCAGTGGCCGGAGTTGTGCGGGCGCATGGCGAGCTCGTTGACCAGGATCCGGCCGTCGGCGGTCTCGAAGAGCTCGACCGCCAGATGGCCGACGACCTCCAGCTCCTTGCCGATGCGCAGCGCCAGCTCCTGGGCCCGGCCGGCCAGCTCGGGGTCGAGGTCGGGCGCCGGAGCGATCACCGTGTCGCAGACACCGTCGACCTGGATGGACTCCACGACCGGATAGGCGACGGCCTGGCCGTGCGGGGAGCGGACGATGTTGGCCGCCAGTTCGCGTACGAAATCGACCTTTTCTTCCGCAAGGACAGGGACGCCCGCGCGGAACGGCTCCTCGGCCTCCTTGGAGGATCGCACGACCCAGACGCCCTTGCCGTCATAGCCCCCACGGACGGTCTTGAGGATCACCGGAAACCCTCCCGACCCGCCGAGTTCCGCGGCGAAACGCGCCACATCCTCGGGGTCGGAGACGATGCGGTGCCGCGGGCACGGGACGCCGAGCGCGTCCAGCTTCGCCCGCATCACCCCCTTGTCCTGGGCGTGCCGCAGCGCCTCGGGGCCGGGCCGGATGGCAATGCCATCGGCCTCCAACGTCTGCAAGTGCTCGGTGGGGACGTGCTCGTGATCGAAGGTGATCACATCGCAGCCGCGCGCGAACGCGCGCAGCGTGTCCAGATCGCGGTAGTCGCCGATGACGACATCGCTGACCACCTGGGCCGCAGAGTCCTGCGGCGTGTCACTGAGGAGCTTGAACTTGATGCCGAGGGGGATACCCGCCTCGTGGGTCATACGGGCGAGCTGACCGCCGCCGACCATGCCGACTACCGGGAACGTCACGCCCCCCAGGGTATCCGCCCGGCACCGCTGCACCGACCCCGGCTTGGATGATCCTCCGAATTCGCACGTTCGAAGATCGCCGATGCAAGATCACTACAGGGCACTAGTCTCGGGCACGGGTGTGCGACGGGTCCCGGGCGCGGGCCCGGCCGAGGGGAGGCCGGATGGAGAACAGCGGCATAGCGAGGGGCGTCAGGACGCTGGTGATCGTCGTTGCGGTCGCCGCCCTGCTGATCGCCCTGCACTCCGTCGTCAGCCAGCTGTCCGGGCCGGAGGTCTACGGCGCCGGCGACACCGAGATCGCGGTCTCCGCCGGGGACCGCTTCAGCGTGCGGGTCGCCGACGACCCCGCCGACGGCTACCGCTGGACCATCGCGGAGCCCCGTCCCGACCCGGCCGTCCTCAAGGCCGTCGGCCGGCGCGCGGCACCCGACGGCCCCGAGCGCTACCTCGACTTCGAGGCGGTGCGGCCGGGCCGTACCGACTTACGGCTGCTCCGCTGCCGGCACTGCTCGGCCGGCGGCGCGCAGGAGCCGGGGGCCCGCACCCTCAACTTCCGTGTGCGGGTCGGCTGACCGCACCGCAGAAGGGTGTTGCGCAGTACGACAAGGCAGCGGGCACCGCCATCCGGGCGTGGTTAGCATGAGGGGGCGGACCAGGGTTGACGGCCGCGAACACGCCACGTCGGGGAGCTGATCGATCACCATGAGTGAACGGAGCGCACTGCTGTCACGGCTGGAGGCGCTCGCTCGGGAACTGGTGAAATTCGGCGCCGTCGGCGGCGCCGGCGTCGTGGTCAACTTCGCGGTGTTCAACCTCGTACGGCATCTGACCGAGGTTCCCGTCGTCCGTGCCAGCATCATCGCGACGGTCGTGGCCACCGGCACCAACTACCTCGGCTACCGCTACTTCGCCTACCGCGACCGCGACAAGCAGGGCCGTACGCGCGAGCTGACGCTCTTCCTGCTGTTCAGCGCGGTCGGGTTGGTGATCGAGAACGGTCTGCTCTACGTGGCGACGTACGGATTCCACTGGGACACCCCGCTACAGAGCAACGTCTTCAAGTTCCTCGGCATCGGCCTCGCCACCCTCTTCCGCTTCTGGTCCTACCGCACCTGGGTCTTCCGCACGCTGCCCGCGCGCGAGGCGATAGAGACGGCCGAGTCCTTCCTCGCCGACGGGTCGCAGCGGCCGCACAGCACCTCCCGCAAGTAGCCGCCGCCGGCAAGTGGCCGAGGGGGCCGGCCCTTCGAAGACCGGCGCCGGCGGCACGGCGGCCGGTGCGCCTCACTCCTCGACGGCCTGCTCCGCCGCCTCCCGGGCCAGGAACAGCGCGAAGACCGGCGGATGCTGCTGGAGCAGCTCCAGACGGCCGCCGTCCGCCTCGGCCAGGTCCCGGGCGACGGCCAGCCCGAGCCCGGTGGAGTTGCGGCCGGAGACGGTCCGCTCGAAGACCCGCGAGCCGAGGTCCGGCGGGACACCGGGACCGGCGTCGGTGACCTCGACGACCGCTTGGTTGCCGGTGACCCGGGTACGCAGGGCGACCGTTCCGTCGCCGTGCATCAGCGAGTTCTCGATCAAGGTGGCCAGCACCTGGGCGACCGCGCCCGGTGTGCCGACGGCACGCAGCCCCTTCTTGCCGGAGCGGACGATGGCCCGCCCGGCGCTGCGGTAGGCCGGCCGCCACTCCTCGATCTGCTGCTTGACCACCTCGTCCAGGTCGAAGGCGACCGCGGAGCCGGTGCGCGGGTCCCGGGAGTTGGTCAGCAGCCGCTGGACGACGTCGGTCAGCCGCTCCACCTGCGCCAGCGCGATGGTGGCCTCTTCCTTGACGGTCTCCGGGTCGTCGGTGAGGGTGATCTCCTCCAGCCGCATGGACAGCGCGGTCAGCGGCGTACGCAGCTGGTGCGAGGCGTCGGCGGCCAGGCGCCGCTCGGCGGTCAGCATCCGGGCGATCCGCTCGGCGCTGGCGTCCAGCACGTCGGCGACCCGGTCCAGCTCCTGGACTCCGTAGCGGCGGTGGCGCGGCCGCGGGTCGCCCGAGCCGAGCCGTTCGGCGGTCTCGGCGAGATCGGTGAGCGGTGCGGTCAGCCGGCGGCCCTGGCGGACGGCCAGCACCACGGCCGCGAGGATCGCCAGCAGCGCGACGGCCAGGATGACCAGCAGCGTCCGGCCGATCTCCGAGCTGACCGTGGAGCGGGACTCCTGGACCGTGACGGACTCGCCGCGGTCGCCGCGCACGGTCGACTGGATGACGTCGCCGGCCGGGCGCTGACCGATCTCGATCGGCGGCTTGCCCGGGACCTTGATCTCGGCGTGCCTCTTGGCGGTGATCTGCTCGGACAGCACGTCCGGGGTGATCTTCTCGCCGCTGCCCAGCCGGCTCTCCACTATCCCGACGAGCCGGACCGCCTCGGACGCCACGCTCTCCTGCGCTCCGGACTGGATCGTGCGGGTCTCGACGATGACGAGCGAGACGCCGAAGACGGCGATCACGACGAGCACCACGGCGAGCGTGGAGTTGATCAGGCGACGGCGCACAGGCTCCTAACTCTCTTCGCTAGTTCTTCTCGAATCGGAAGCCGACTCCGCGGACGGTGGCGATGTAGCGGGGGTTGGCGGCGTCGTCCCCGAGCTTCTTGCGCAGCCAGGAGATGTGCATGTCGAGGGTCTTGGTGGACGACCACCACGTGGTGTCCCAGACCTCGCGCATCAGCTGGTCGCGGGTGACGACCCGGCCGGCGTCCCGCACCAGGACCCGCAGCAGGTCGAACTCCTTGGCCGTGAGCTGGAGCTCCTCCTCGCCCATCCAGGCGCGGTGGGACTCGACGTCGATCCGCACGCCGTGGGTGGCCGGCGGCTGCTGGGGCTCGGCGGTGGAGCCGCGTCGGAGCAGGGCCCGTACGCGGGCGAGGAGTTCGGCGAGCCGGAAGGGCTTGGTGACGTAGTCGTCGGCGCCGGCGTCCAGACCGACGACGGTGTCCACCTCGTCGGCGCGGGCGGTCAGCACCAGGATGGGGAAGGAGTGGCCTTCATTGCGCAGCCGGCGGGCGACCTCCAGGCCGTCCATGCCGGGCAGCCCCAGGTCCAGGACGACGAGGTCGATGTTGCCCTGGAGCCCGGCGTCGAGCGCCGTCGGGCCGTCCTCGCGCACCTCGACTTCGTAACCCTCGCGGCGCAGGGCGCGGGCGAGCGGCTCCGAGATGGACGCGTCATCCTCGGCGAGCAGTACACGGGTCATGGGCCGATGGTAGTCCGATGTACCGCGCCCGAGGGGTGGACCTGCGCGGATGGCTCACGGCGGACCGTTCCTGCTGCGAGAGCCGTCGTGAGCTGGGGCGGCGCGGGCGCGCGCGGTCGCGCGGAGGGGGGCGCACGGTTCCGCGCATCAGTGTGAGCGTTGTCTCAGGTACCCCAACGGCAGGTGAACCGGACGTATGGTGGCCGGAACGTCCAACGCACGACCACCGGGACCCATGACGCACCTGACGTCATCGGTCCCTCGGTGTGTGCGGGGCTGGTACCACCAGTCCCGATGCACAGTGAATGACCTGTCGACCGGGTCCGCCGCGCACAGCAGCACGGGGGGCGTGGATCCCGGTGTCGGACCGCCTTGCCGGCGCTTCCTCGGCTGATGCCGAGGGGTGCGGTACCCCCCTCCGGGCGTTGGGGGCCGGCGGATTCACACCGGTGCCGGTCATCCCCCACCGGGCGCGTAACGGCCTTCGATCGCGTCCCGAGCAGCAAGGAACCACCATGGCGTCCAGCCTGACGAAGGACGCTGCCCAGCAGGGGAACCCTGTAGACGGCGGCAAGACCTTCTTCGGCCACCCCCGCGGCCTGGCCACTCTCTTCATGACCGAGATGTGGGAGCGCTTCTCCTACTACGGTATGCGGGCCCTGCTCGTGTACTACCTGGTCTCCGGCGGCGCCGATGCCGCGACCGGCAGCCAGGGCGGCGGCCTCGCGATGACCGCGGCCACGTCCACGGCGATCTACTCGGTCTACGTTTCCATGGTCTACCTCATGGCCATGCCCGGCGGCTGGTTCGGCGACCGCGTCTGGGGCGCCCGCAAGACCGTTGCCATCGCAGGCTTCGTGATCATGGCCGGTCACTTCTCGCTGGCCGTTCCGGGCCAGGCGATGTTCTTCGTCGGCCTGATCCTGGTCGCGATCGGTTCGGGTCTGCTGAAGGCCA
Source organism: Streptomyces sp. NPDC048506 (assembly GCF_040651315.1). Lineage (NCBI taxonomy): Bacteria > Bacillati > Actinomycetota > Actinomycetes > Kitasatosporales > Streptomycetaceae > Streptomyces > Streptomyces sp. NPDC048506. The sequence continues at coordinate 86,884 of NZ_JBEZIX010000022.1, read as the reverse complement.
ACATCTCCACGATGGTGGGCCATCTCTACGACGGCCCGGAGGACCCCCGTCGCGACGGCGGCTTCACGCTCTTCTACATCGGCATCAACCTCGGTGCCTTCGTCGCCCCGTTCGTCGTCGGCACGGTCGGCAAGGAACACAACTGGCACCTGGGCTTCGCGCTCGCCGCGGTCGGCATGGGCCTGGGCCTGGTCCAGTTCCTCATCGGCACCAAGAACCTGAGCCCGCGGAGCAGCGTCGTCCCGAACCCGCTGAGCGCCGAGGAGCGCAAGAGCGTTCTGACGAAGGTCGCCCTCGTGGCCGCCGCCATCGCCGTCTTCTACGGTGCCGTGATCGCCATGGGCGCCTACACGCTGAACTGGGCGATGGTTCCGCTGACGCTCGTCGGCCTGGTCATCCCGATCACCGTGCTGGTGCGCATCAAGCGCGACAAGGACCTGTCGGTCACCGAGCAGTCCAAGATGAACGCGTACATCTGGTTCTTCGTGGCCGCCGCCATCTTCTGGATGATCTACGACCAGGGCGGTTCGACCCTGTCGCTCTTCGCGGACGACAAGACCGCGGACAACCTGTTCGGCTTCGACTTCTCGGCCACCTGGTACCAGTCGCTGAACCCGCTGTTCGTGATGGCGCTGGCCCCGGTCTTCGCCTGGCTGTGGCTGTGGCTGTCCCGGAGGAACAGCGAGCCCAACACCATCGTGAAGTTCGCGCTGGGTCTGGTGCTCGTCGGCGCTTCCTTCTTCGTCTTCGTCGTCCCGATGGGCATGGCCGACGCCGGCGCCAAGGTCTCCCCGATGTGGCTGGTCACGATCTACATGATCCAGACCATCGGCGAGCTCTGCGTCTCCCCGGTCGGCCTCTCGGTCACCACGAAGATGGCGCCGCAGAAGTACGCCTCGCGCATGATGGGCGTCTGGTTCCTGGCCGTCACCGCGGGCGACTGCACCACCGGTCTGCTCTCGCTGGCCGGCGTGGACCTCAACGGCACGAGCATCATCGCGTTGCAGGCCTCCCTCGCGGCCTTCGCGGGTATCGCGGTGTTCATGTACCGCAAGAAGGTCCAGGCGCTGATGGGCGACATCCACTGAGCCTTTCGTTCCTCGTGAGAGGGCTCCGGCAGTTCGCTGCCGGAGCCCTCTCACGTTTTTCCCTTGCCGCAGACGGCCACGGCCCCGATCAGCGCCGCAGCCTGCGCCACGGGGTGAAGGCGAAGACCGCGCCGCCGAGCAGGACGAAGGTGCCGGCGACGAGGCCGAGGGCGGTCAGTGCGCCGTGGTCGGCCGCGCCGGTGTCGGCGAGGCCACCGCTGCCGCCCGAGACGCTGGCCGGTCCCGCCGCGCTGCCGCCGGAGGCCGCCGCGCCGCCGGCCGAACCACCCGAGGAGCCGCCGGACGTGCCACCGGACGAGCCGCCGGACGTGCCACCCGGCTGGGCCGACGTGTCCAGGGTGAGCGAGGCGCCCGGGTCCTTCTCAGGGGTGCACGTGGTGGTGGTGCCCAGCGCGTTGACGGTGAGCACGCCGGGGGTCAGCGTGGACTTGCCGGTGGCGCCCGGCTTGTAGGTGCCCTTCAGGTCGGGGATCTCGATCGGGTCGCCGGCCTTGATCGGCTTGTCGTTGGTGGGCCCCTCGACCTTCACCGATCCCTTGTCCGCGCCGCCCACCGCGACGTCCATCGACGGCTTGACCGAGTCCTTGGGGATGTCCGCCGGGCTGTCCATGACGGACTTCTTGAACTGCACCGTCAGGTCGTAACCACCGCTCTTCTTCACGGCGTTGATCTGGACCGGCGAGGTCGCCTTCTTGTCGCCGATGGGTGTCTTGCAGTCGTACGGGACCTTCACTTCCTTGCCCTGGTACGCGGTGCCGTCGGGGTCGCCGCCGGAACCGCCGGTCGAACCGCCACCGGTCGAACCGCCGGAGGCACCCGACGTCCCGGCGGTCGTGCCGCCGTCGGTGCCGCCGCCCGTGGTGCTCCCGCCGGTGCTGCCGCCGGACGTCGTCCCGCCGGTGCTGCCCCCGGACGTCGTGCCGCCGGTGCCGCCGGAGGTCGTCCCGCCCGTCGTCCCGCCGGTGCCGCCCCCGCCGTCGGTCACCTTGACGGTGACCGCGGGCCGCACCGTCTCCTTGGGGGAGCACTTGGTGTCCGTGGAGATCGGCTGGTTGACGTTGATGTTGTAGAAGCCCGGCGTCAGGGTGACCTCACCGGGCTTCGTCAGCTTCAACTTGCCCGTCATGTCGGACAGCTTCATCGGACTGCCCTTGGGGATCGGCGGGTTCTGCCGCGGCCCCTGCATCGGCAGCTCGCCGGTCTGCGCCCCGGCGACCGTGATCGTGCCGGTCGGCTGGACGGTGTTCTCCCCCAGGTCGAGGATGTCGGGGTTCTTCGACGCGCCCTCGATGGTCTTCCAGACCACCGTGATCTCGTCGCCGACCTTCGCGGTCGCGGGCGCGCTGACGTCCACCTTCGTGGTGCCCTCGATCGGCGGCAGCCCCGAAATCGGCGGCGGCAGACACTCCGTCTTGTACGAGACCTCCGCTGCCCGGGCGGTCCCGGCCACGGCCACCGTGCCCGCTCCCGCGAGCACCAGCGCGGCCGCCGAGGCCACCGCGGCTCTCCTCCGTTGCCTCATCACGCAGAACCTTTCGACGTCGGTCGTTCGGTTGTTGTGGTGGTGGACGGTGCGGTGTCCGGGGTGAACCACGGCAGCGCGGCGGAGCCGCCGCCCGGCGTGGTGCCACGTCTGTGGGCAGTGCCGGCGGCCCCTCCGGTGCCTGCGGTACGGCGCCGTGGACGCACCCGGTCCACGATCGCCATCCCGATGCGGAACACCGCCGTCGGGACCACCAGGCACAGCAGCACCCAGAAGAGCGTCACGCCCCAGGGCCTGCCGACCCCCCAGGGCTGCTCGACCAGGACCTTGTCGCCGTACTTCAGGGAGACCAGATAGTCCCCGTGGGCGCCGGCCGCGAGCTCGACCGGCAGCCTGACCTCGGCCTTCTTGCCGGCGGGGACGGTCCCCCGCCACTGCTGCTCCTCCCACTCGGGCGCGAAGACGCCGTGCGAGGTGCCGACCTGGAAGACCGGGTCCTTGGCCGGGGCCGAGCCGAGATTGCCGACCGTGACGGTCAACTCGCGCTGCGGCGGGGCCCCGAACCAGGTCAGCAGGCCGCTGCTGCCCGCCAGTCGCGGCTGGGCCAGCACGGTCAGCCGGCCGCCGGTGCGCTCCTCGGGCAGCGGGGCGACGGGGTGGCCCGCGACCTTGAACGCGGCATCGACCGCGGTGGCTGCGCCGGTGACGGTCGACACGTGCACCACACAGGGGCAGGGCTTGGGCGGCTCGGCGACCGCAAGACTCCTGCGGAACGCCCCGTGCGCATCGGTGGTGACGGCCCGTCCGTCCCCGTTGGCGCAGGAGTTGGTGCCGCCGATCATGTTCTGTCCGCAGATCAGCAGCGTGAGCAGCGCCTTGGGCCGCCAGCCGCGGCCGGTCACGGTGAGGGTGCCGCCCTTGCCGGCCTCCTTGACGGAGAGCCGGACGGTGGGCCCGCCGTCGTCCCGGACGGTCGCCCCGGCGACGGCGGCCGGCAGCAGCGCCAGTACCAGGGCTGCCGCCCACAGCACTGCGGCGACCGCTCCCCGCCGCCCGGAGGCGGCCGTGCGCCCGCCAGGTCCCGCCGCCGCCACGGCGCCCGTCCCGGCACCCGTCTCACCACTCACGCTCGCGCTCCCGATCCCGTGCTCGCCAACTCCCCTGTCATGTCGGCCACTTCCTCGCCGGACGGGCGCGCACCGGGGTCCGCACCGTCGCCGCCCGGCCCCCGGCCGGCCCGTGCCGTGCGGCGGCGCCGGACGACCAGCAGGGCTCCCGCCCCCGCCACCGCTGCGCACAGCGCCCCGGCGCCGACGGCCCACGGGGGCGCCGGGTAGGAGGCGGTGGCCGACGCATGCGCACCGCCCGCGGCGGTCACCGTCAGCCGGACGTCCACCGCGTCCAGGTCGGGCGGATCCGGCCAGCGCTCCGTCAGATCGACGGCCCGTCCGGGCCGCAGGGTGACCGGAAGCGTGCGGGCGGCGCGCCGCCAGACCGGCCCGAACAGCCCGTCGGCGCGCACCGCGAGCCGCGGGGTGAGCTCCGTGTTGCCGCGGTTGACCAGCGTGTACCGGATGACCGCGGCACTCCCCCGGCCGCGCACCGCCACGTTCTCGACGGTCAGCGCGGACAGCGTCGGCCCGGTCACCCGCAGATGGAGCGGTACGGCGATCCGCCGGCCGGCCCGCCCGGCACCGCTCGCGACGAGCGTGCCGGGGTGCCCGCCGGGGACCGCGTCGCGCGGCACGGTCACCGTGAACGGCACGCTCGCGCGGGTGCGGGGCGGGACCCGCACCTCGTGCGCCGCGAGCGCGAGCCACGCGCCGGCACCGGAGCCGCGCAGCCGTACGGTGACGGCGCGGCCGGTGTGGTTGCTGAGGGACAGCCGGTCGGTCATGACGGTGCCCGGCGCGCCCTCCAGGTAGAAGTACGGGCGGTCCTGCGCGCTCGGCTCGGCGCCGGCGCCAGGCGCGGGCGCGGCGGACCAGCCGCGGTCCGCCGGGGCGGCCGCGGCCGCTGCGGGGCACGTCAGCGCGGCCGCAGTCGCCAGGACCGCGCCGCACAGCGCGACGCGAGGACGGGACGGCATCGGGCGGCTCCCGGTGTCAGGCCTGCTGCCGACGGCGGGTCAGCCAGAGCACGCCGGCCGTACCGACCAGCAGCACCGTGCCGCCGAAGGTGCCCAGTGCGAGCGCGGAGTCCGCGGGTCCGGTCTGCGGCAGCTGTCCACCGGACCCACCGCCGGTGGCAGTACCGCCGGAGCCGCCGGACCCCTTCACGTCGAGGGTCAACGAGGGCTTGGGGTTGTTGCTGGGCGTGCAGGTCGTGGTGGTGCCCAGCGCCTTGATGGTGAGGGTGGCGGCCGTGAAGGTGACCTTGCCGGTGCCCTTGGGGGTGTACGTGCCGCTCAAGTCGCTGATCTTGATGGGGGTGTTGGCCGGTATCGCCTGGTCGTTCGGGGGCCCGGCGACCGGCACCGTACCGGTCTCCGCGCCGCCCAGCTTGATCAGCGCGCTCGGCTTCATGGCGCCCTTGCCCAGCTCCACGGGGCTGGAGGAGACTCCCTTCTGGAAGGACATCACGAGCCGGTAGCCGCTGCCGCTGGGGGTGCTCTTGATGTCGATCGGGGAGACCGCGCCCTTGTTTCCGATCGGTGTCCTGCACTGGTAGTTGACGTCGACGACCTCGGCGTGGGCGGCCGGCGCGGTGAGCATCACCGCGGACCCCGCCGCCATCGCCACGGCAGCGGCGAGGCCGACCGCCCGGCGCGGACTCCTGCCGTGCTGTTCGTAGAAGCGGGCCACTGTCCGTTCCCCTTCCCGGTGAGCGCACCGCCGAAGGTTACTGACGGCACATCAGATGGGCCGCTCAAGGTACGCCGGGGACCTTGTCGAGGGAAGGCACTGCACAGCCCGGATCGGTTCCGGCCGGTGCCGGCACGGAAAACCGGCCTCGTATACGACGGTCGCGGGCCGGCCGTACGACGGTCGCGGGCCGGCCGTACGGCGGCCGACCCACCCGGCACACACGACGGAGCGCGGGCCCATCGGCCCGCGCTCGCCCTTCTCCGCCCTGCCCGTCCGCCCGTCAGGACGGCGCGGCGAGCTCCGCCCAGACGGTCTTGCCCGCGCCGTCGGCGTTGCGCACCACGCCCCAGTCCAGGCACAGCCGCTGCACGATGAACATGCCGTGGCCTCCGGGGCGGCCCGGACGGTGCGGGCTGCGCGGCGCCGGTGAGCCGGCACCGAGGTCGCTGACCTCAAGGCGCAGCACCTTGGAGGCGCAGCGCAGCCGCAGTTCCTCGGGCCCTTCGGCGTGCAGGCAGGCGTTGGTGACCAGTTCCGAGACGACGAGCAGGACGTCCTCGGCCGCCGCACGCTGATCGGCGTTGGCGGCCGGCAGCCAGCCCCAGTCGTGCAGGGCCTGCCGGGCGAAGTCACGGGCGCGCGCCACGGCGCCCCGGGTGCCCGCCAGGCGCAGCCGGCGGATCTGGCCCGCCGGTGCGGCGGCGGCCGGAACGGCGGCGGAAGCACCGGCGCCGCCCGACTCCGGGCCAAGATCGCCCGGCGGGTACGGCCGGGTGGTGCTCATCAGCGCTTCACCTCACCGATTCGCCTATTCACGGAGAACAGATACCTGTACTGATTGCAACGGATTCAGGTGTCTCCTGCCCGACCGGACCGTGAGAACACCCACTTCTTGGGTACGGAAGTTGTGACACGTACTACGCGCCCGGAATTACGACGTTCCGGGCGCCGGTGTCAGGTCACTCGGCCAGGGCCGTATCAAGAGAGTCGTGCACGGTGAAAACCGCCTCCGCGCCGGTGATCTCGAAAACCCGGGCAACTACCGGCTGCATTCCGGCCAAGTGAACCCCGCCCCCTTCGGCCTCCGCTTTCAGGCGTGCACCGAGCAGAACGTTGAGACCGGTGGAGTCCATGAACTCAAGGGGTGAGCAGTCCACCACCAGGCGTGCGTATCCGTCCGTCACGCAGCCCTCCAGTGACTCACGCAACAGATCCGCGGTGTGGTGATCGAGCTCACCCGCGACCGTCACGACCGCGCTGGCGCCGTGATGGCGGATCTCGACGTGAAGCCGCCCCCGGCTCGCACTGCCGACCGTCCCGCGGTCCATGCGCGCGCACCCCTCTTGCTGTCTCGACAACGACTGATTGCTTACGACTGCGCTCCGTCGAACCCTACGCCTTCCTGATGCCCGTCGGTAGCCGAACAAACCGCATAGTGCCCAATATCGGACAACACGCACTTGCCATCTTCAGGCAAAGGCAGGTAGGCGTAGTAGGGACACATTCGAATCGGCCGGCTTTGGAGGCGCCGCACACCGCAGCTTCACGTAGAGGCTTCGGCAGCCATATGCCGAGAACGATGGAGGAGACCATGTCACCCCGGCTCGACGAATTGCGCACCGACGACAACCGGCAGCCCGCATCGTCGACACCCCTGTCCGGCCCGACCGGGCACATCCCTTCCCAGCCGCTCCCTGCCGAAACAGACCTGGCAGGCGTGCCTGAGATCGACGGTCTGCCCGAGATCCCGCCGTTCGACGAGGTGGGTCCGGTGGACGCGAGGGCTCTGTCCAAAACCCTCTTCGAGCGGCTCGAATCGCTTGAGGAAGGCACCCACGAATTCGCGTACGTCCGCAACACGCTGGTCGAGCTCAACCTCGCCCTGGTGAAGTTCGCGGCCTCCCGCTTCCGCTCCCGCAGCGAGCCCATGGAGGACATCGTCCAGGTCGGCACGATCGGCCTGATCAAGGCGATCGACCGCTTCGAACTCAGCCGTGGCGTCGAGTTCCCGACGTTCGCGATGCCGACCATCGTCGGCGAGATCAAGCGCTTCTTCCGTGACACCAGTTGGTCGGTACGGGTACCGAGACGCCTACAGGAACTGCGGCTGGACCTCGCCAAGGCGGGCGACGAACTGGCCCAGAAGCTGGACCGCGCCCCCACGGTGCACGAACTCGCCGAACGCCTCGGCATCAGCAACGACGAGGTCGTCGAGGGGATGGCCGCGAGCAACGCCTACACCGCGAGCTCGCTGGACGCCCAGCCCGAGGAGGACGACAGCGAGGGCGCCCTGGCGGACCGCATCGGCTATGAGGACCACGGCCTGGAGGGCATCGAGTACGTCGAGTCCCTCAAGCCGCTGATAGCCGAACTCCCGCCGCGCGACCGGAAGATCCTCTCGCTGCGCTTCGTCGCCAATATGACGCAGTCCGAGATCGGCGAGGAGCTGGGCATCTCCCAGATGCACGTCTCCCGTCTGCTCTCCCGCACGCTGGTGCGGCTCCGCAAGGGATTGATGATCGAGGAGTAGGCGACCGGCACGCCACCGCGGTCCCGGCCGGCCCACCACGGCCGGCCACCGCCCGCACACAGGAGGGCCCGCCCCCGGGAGTTACCGGGGGCGGGCCCTCCTGTGCCCCACGGGGCGGCCGGGGGTCGGCGTGGCGGACCGGTCGTCAGACCAGAACTCCCTTGTGCCACACGGCCGATACCAGCGGGACGCCCGGCCGGTAGGCGAGGTGGACGTGCGAGGGCGCGTCCAGGAGGACGAGGTCGGCGCGGGCGCCGGGGGTGATCCGGCCGACGTCCGTGCGGCGCAGGGCGGCGGCACCGCCCGCGGTGGCCGACCAGACGGCCTCGTCGGGCGTCATCCCCATGTCCCGGACGGCCAGCGCGATGCAGAACGGCATGGAACTGGTGAAGGACGAGCCGGGGTTGCAGTCGGTGGACAGTGCGACGGTGGCGCCGGCGTCCAGCAGCGGGCGGGCGTTCGGCCAGGTGGCGCGGGTGGAGAACTCGGCACCCGGGAGCAGGGTGGCGACGGTGTCGGACTGGCCGAGGGCGTCGATGTCGGCGTCGCTGAGGTGGGTGCAGTGGTCGGCGGAGGCGGCGCCGAGCTCGACCGCGAGCTGGACGCCCGGACCGTGGCCGAGCTGGTTGGCGTGCACCCGCGGCTGGAGCCCCTTGGCCCGGCCCGCGGTGAGGACGGCGCGGGCCTGGTCGCCGTCGAAGGCGCCCCTCTCGCAGAAGACGTCGATCCAACGGGCGTAGGGGGCGCAGGCCTCCAGCATCGGTCCGGTGACGAGGTCGACGTAGCCGGCCGGATCGTCGGCGTAGTCGGGCGAGACGATGTGGGCGCCCAGGAAGGTGACCTCGTCGGTGTGCTCGGCGGCGATGCGCAGCGCGCGGGCCTCGTCCTCGACGGTGAGGCCGTAACCGGACTTGGTCTCCTGGGTGGTGGTGCCCTGGCGGAGGCCCTCGGCGAGGTAGCGGGCGACATTGGCGTGCAGGGCGGCGTCGGTGGCGGCGCGGGTGGCGGCGACGGTGGTGCGGATGCCGCCGGCGGAGTACGGGCGGCCGGACATCCGGGCGTTGAACTCCTCGGTGCGGTCGCCGGCGAAGACCAGGTGGGAGTGGGAGTCGACGAAGCCGGGGAGGCCGGCCCGGCCGTCGGCGTCGACGGCGTTGTCAGTGGCGGGTGCTTTGCTGGAGGGACCGACCCAGGCGATGCGGTCACCGTCGATGACGACCGCGGCGTCCTGGATCAGACCGAGGGGGCCTTCACCGAGGGAGGGGTCGTTGGTGACGAGCTGGGCGATGTGGGTGATGGCGGTGGTCGGCATGGAGGTCGTCGTCATCGCGGGGGTGTTCTCCTTCAGCCGCGTACGGCGGCGATGGACTCTGCGAGGGCGGTGGGTACGTCGGCGAGAAGAGTGTGCACACCGTCCCGGACGATCTGCCGACCGCCGACGATGGTGTGTCGGACATCGGCCGCGGAGGCGGCGAATACCGCCGTCTCGGCGGCCAGCCGGGGCAGTGGTCCGGCGGTGCGTACGGAGTCCAGCGCGATCGTGGTGAGGTCGGCGAGCGCACCGGCCTCGATCGTTCCGGTGTCGTCCCAGCCCAGCGCGGCATGGCCGTCTGCGGTGGCGGCGCGCAGCAGGGCGGCGGCCGTCCAGTGTCCGCGGGTACGGGTGCGCAGTCGCTCGTCGAGCTCCATGGCGCGGGCCTCTTCGAGCAGGTCGATGACGGCGTGGCTGTCGCTGCCGAGCGACAGCGGGCTGCCCCGGCCCTGGAGCCGGACGGCCGGGCCGATGCCGTCGGCCAGGTCGCGTTCGGTGGTGGGGCACATGCACACACCGGTGGAGGAGCCGCCGAGCAGCCCGATGTCCTCACCGGTGAGGTGGGTGGCGTGCACGGCCGTGGTGCGCCGCCCCAACGCGCCGTGGTCGGCGAGGAGTTGGGTCGGGGTGCGGCCGTGCGCCTGCTGGCAGGCGTCGTTCTCGGCGGTCTGCTCGGAGAGGTGGACGTGCAGCGGGGCCTGCCGCTCACGGGCCCAGTCCGCGACGGTGCTCAACTGCTCGGTGGGGACGGCGCGCACGGAGTGGATGGCGGCTCCGATGCGGGCGTGCGCGGGGTTGGCCTTGAGCGCGTCGGCGCGCTGCGCCCAGCGGTCGGCGGTGCCGTCGGAGAACCGCAGCTGGTGGCGGTTGGGCGGGTCTCCGAACCCGGCCGAGAGGTAGGCGGTGTCGAGCAGGGTGATGCGGATGCCGGCGTCGGCGGCGGCCGCGATCAGCGCCTCGCCCATCGCGTTGGGGTCGCTGTAGGGGGTGCCGCCGGGGGCGTGGTGGAGGTAGTGGAACTCACCGACGCAGGTGATGCCGGCCAGCGCCATCTCGGCGTAGACGGCGCGGGCGAGGGCGTAATAGGTGTCGGGGGTGAGCCGGTCGGCGACGCCGTACATCACCTCGCGCCAGGTCCAGAAGGTGCCGGAGCCGACCTGGACGGTGCCGCGCAGGGCGCGGTGGAAGGCGTGCGAGTGGGCGTTGGCGAGCCCGGGGATCGTCAGGCCGCGGAGCGCGACGGCGCCGGGCGGCGGGGTGCCGGCCCTCGTGTGGACGGCCGCGATCCGCCCGTCCACGACGTCCACGGTCACGCCCGGCTCGACGTGGGTGCCGAGCCAGGCGTGTTCGAGCCAGTACGTCGTCGGTGTTGCCTGCGTCGTCAGTGGCACGCGAGCCCCTCCAGTACGTCGGCGAGTGCGCTGACCCCCGCGACGCAGTCGTCCTCCGTCGCCGTTTCGGCGGGTGAGTGCGAGACGCCGGTGGGGTTGCGGACGAACAGCATGGCCGTCGGGACGGTTCCGGACAAAATACCGGCGTCGTGGCCGGCTCCGGTGCCGAGGACGGGCACCGGCCGCTCGGCCGCCTTGCCGAGGATCGTGCCGAGCTCGTCCCGCAGGGCGTGCTGGAACTCCACGACGGGGGTGAAGGATTCGCGGACCACGCTCAGGTCCACCCCGTCGCGGGCCGCGTGCTCGGCGGCCGCCCCCTCGATCGCGGCGATCACGGTGTCCAGGGTCTCCTGGTCGGGGGCGCGGGAGTCCAGCCAGCCGCGGACGAGCGAGGGGATGGCGTTGACGCCGTTCGGCTCCACGCTGATCTTCCCGAAGGTGGCCAGGGCGCCGGCCAGTCGCGCCTGCTCACGGGCAGCGAGCACGGTCGCGGCGTAGCTGAGCATCGGGTCGCGGCGGTCTTCGAGGCGGGTGGTGCCGGCGTGGTTGGCCTCGCCGTGGAAGTCGAAGCGCCAGCGGCCGTGCGGCCAGATGGCGGAGGCGATGCCGACCGGATCGCCGGACAGGTCCAGGGCGCGGCCCTGCTCGACGTGGAGTTCGACGAACGCGCCGATCCTGGCGAGCCGTTCGGGGTCCGGGCCGATCGCCTCGGGGTCGTATCCGGCGCGCTCCATGGCCTGCGGGAGGGTGAGCCCGTCCCCGTCGCGCAACCGGTGTGCGGCCTCGGTGGTCAGCGCGCCGGCGGCGAGGCGGGAGCCGACGCACGCCAGGCCGAAGCGGGCGCCCTCCTCGTCGCCGAAGTTGACGATCGCCAGCGGCTTGCTCGGCTCCGCTCCCCGCCTGCGGAGTTCGTCCAGCGCGGCGAAGGAGGAGACCACACCGAGGGGGCCGTCGAAGGCCCCGCCGTCCGGCACGGAGTCCAGGTGGGAACCGGTGACGACGGCGTCTCCGGGGGCCACGTCCTGGTAGCCGGTGGCGCCCAGCCAGGCCCACTGGTTGCCGTTGCGGTCGGTCTCGTAGCTCAGGCCGCGGGCCTCGGCCTGCGCCGTGAACCACGCGCGGCAGTCGGCGTCGGCGCCCGTCCAGGCGTAGCGGCGGTAGCCGCCGGAGGCGGAGCTGCGGCCGATGGGCCGCAGCTCCTGCCACATCTCGTGGAACGAGGCGGTCACGCGCCCTCGCCCTCGCGCATCGGGATGCGGACGCCGCGCTCGGCGGCCACCTCGTCGGCACGCTCGTAGCCCGCGTCGACGTGCCGGATGACGCCCATGCCCGGGTCGTTGGTCAGCACCCGGCGGATCTTCTCCCCGGCCAGCGGGGTGCCGTCGGCGACGGTGACCTGCCCGGCGTGGATGGACCGGCCCATGCCGACGCCACCACCGTGGTGCAGGGAGACCCAGGAGGCGCCGGAGGCGACGTTGACCATGGCGTTCAGCAGCGGCCAGTCGGCAATGGCGTCCGAGCCGTCCTTCATGGCCTCGGTCTCGCGGTACGGCGAGGCGACCGAGCCGCAGTCGAGGTGGTCGCGGCCGATGGCCAGCGGCGCCTGGAGCGTGCCGTCGGCGACCATCTCGTTGAACCGCTCACCGGCCTTGTCCCGCTCGCCGTAGCCGAGCCAGCAGATCCGGGCGGGCAGGCCCTGGAAGTGGACCCGCTCCCCGGCCATCTTGATCCAGCGGGCCAGCGACTCGTTCTCCGGGAAGAGGTCCAGGATCGCCTTGTCGGTGGCCGCGATGTCGCGGGCGTCGCCGGACAGCGCCGCCCACCGGAACGGCCCCTTGCCCTCGGCGAACAGCGGCCGGATGTAGGCGGGGACGAAGCCGGGGAAGGCGAAGGACCGCTCGTACCCGGCGAGTTGGGCCTCACCGCGGATGGAGTTGCCGTAGTCGAAGACCTCGGCCCCGGCGTCCATGAAGCCGACCATGGCCTCGACGTGCCTGGCCATCGACTCACGCGCCCGCTGGGTGAAGTCGGCGGGCTTCTCCGCCGCGTACGCGGCCATGTCGGCGAAGTCGATGCCGACCGGCAGGTACGCCAGCGGGTCGTGGGCGCTGGTCTGGTCGGTGACGATGTCGATCGGCGCGCCCTCGGCGAGCATCTGCGGCAGCAGCTCCGCGGCGTTGCCCAGCAGGCCGATGGAGAGCGGCTTGCGCTGGTCCCGGGCCTCGACGGCGAGCTGGAGGGCGTGCTGGAGGTTGTCCGCCTTCACATCCAGGTAGCGGTGCTCGATCCGGCGCTCGATGGCGCGCGGGTCGCAGTCGATGCAGATCGCGACGCCGTCGTTCATGGTGACGGCGAGCGGCTGGGCGCCGCCCATGCCGCCGAGGCCGGCGGTGAGGGTGATCGTCCCGGCGAGCGTGCCGTTGAACTTCTTCGCCGCGACGGCCGCGAACGTCTCGTAGGTGCCCTGGAGGATGCCCTGGGTGCCGATGTAGATCCACGAGCCGGCGGTCATCTGCCCGTACATGGTCAGGCCGAGGGCCTCCAGGCGGCGGAACTCCTCCCAGTTGGCCCAGTCGCCGACGAGGTTGGAGTTGGCGATGAGCACCCGCGGCGCCCACTCGTGGGTCTGCATCACGCCGACCGGCTTGCCGGACTGGACGAGCATCGTCTCGTCCTGCTTGAGCGTGGTGAGCGTGCGCACCATCGCGTCGAAGGAGCGCCAGTCACGGGCGGCCTTGCCCGTGCCGCCGTAGACGACGAGCTGGTCCGGGTGTTCGGCCACCTCCGGATCGAGGTTGTTCTGGAGCATGCGCAGCGCGGCTTCCTGCTGCCATCCCCGAGCACTCAGTTCCGTACCGCGCGGTGCCCGCACGGGTCGCGGTCCCGACATGGGCCGTGCCTCCCTGACATCGAATGGATCGAGCTATTCACATACTGGGGTCACTGAATAGCACTAGTCAACAGGGCGCGGTGACCCGCTCGCGACGAGCCCCCGAAACCGGCCACCCGCTCCACCGGGGAGCCGCGCGCGCCGGCGTCCACAGCCCGGAAGTTTCGACTTGCCTACCGGGAAAGTCTCCAGTAACTTTCCCAGTAGGCAAGTCAACGGGGAACGTCCGGGCAGGGCCCGGACCGCCTTGGGGAGGCGATGATCGTGAACACAACAGTGGATGCCGAACAGGCCTGGCAGGACCTACAGCGCATCCGCGTACCGCAGGAGCGGGTGTACGACGAGATCGAGAGATGCGCGCATGACGACGCCAAGCCGACGTACACCACCGCCGCCATCATGTGGGTCTTCATCGCCACCTGGGGCCTGAAGCTCCCCGAGTGGGCGTTCTGGCTGGTGCTCGTCGCGTACGTCGCGCTGCTCGGCACACTGGCGGTGTTCTTCAGCCGCCGGTCGCGGGTCCGGCTGCACCGCTCGCGCTACAGCTGGCGGCAGTTCGCCACCTTCTTCGCGGGCATGATCGTGACCGCCGCGGTCATCCTGATCTCCGGCCACCTGGCGGAGTCGCTGGCTCCTCCGTTCAGAAGCCTGATCCAGGCCACCGTCTCGACGGGCGTCTTCGCGCTCTTCACCGGCCCGGCGAACCGCTGGGCGGTCGGCACGCTCCGTACCCGGGCCTCCAGAGCCGCCGACGCGGGGGTGGGGCGATGAGCACACCCAGCGGCTTCGACGAGCTGATCCACCCGTCCACCCGGCTGTCGGTGGTGGCGCTGCTCGCCGCCACCGAATGGGCCGACTTCCCCTTCATCCGCGACAGCCTCTCGCTCAGCGACTCGGCGCTCTCCAAGCAGCTCCACACCCTCGAAGAGGCCGGCTACCTGGAGATACGCAAGGAGGGCGGCGGCCGCAAACGCCGCACGAAGGTACGGCTGACCAGCCGTGGCCGCACGGCCTTCGAGGGCCATGTGGCCGCCCTCCGGGCGATCGTCGAGGGCGCCGGCCCACAGGCCACGCCCACCGCCGCGGCGCCCCGCCCCACCACGGAAGAGCCCGCGCAGCCACCACGACCACAACAGCAGCAGCACGCGAAGGCAGGCCGATGACCACGACCGAACAGCGGCCGGTGACCCCGGCCACCGGCGCTCCGACATCCACCGGGAGCCCGGAGGCCGGCCAACCCGTCATCCACGTCCGCGACATGAAGATGTCGTACGGCAGCACGGACGTACTGCACGGCGTCGACCTGGACATCCACCGCGGCGAGATCTTCGCCCTGCTCGGGCCCAACGGCGCCGGCAAGACCACCACCGTCGAGATCCTGGAGGGCTTCCGGCAGCGCTCCGCCGGGACGGTCCGCGTCCTGGGCACGGACCCGGCGCGCGGCGACGACGCCTGGCGGGGGCGGATCGGCCTGGTGCTCCAGTCCTGGCGCGACCACCGGCGCTGGCGGGTCGCGGAGCTGCTGACGCACTTCGCGACGTACTACCCGGACCCGCGGGACCCGGTCGAGCTGCTCGCCGTGGTGGGCCTCACGAAGCAGGCGGACAAGCAGGTCGACCAGCTGTCCGGCGGCCAGCGCCGCCGGCTTGACGTGGCGCTCGCCATCGTCGGCCGCCCCGAACTGGTCTTCCTGGACGAGCCGACCACCGGCTTCGATCCGGAGGCGCGCCGTGACTTCCACGAGCTGGTCGAACGACTCGCCCGCGAGGAGGGCGTCACGATCCTGCTCACCACCCACGACCTGGCGGAGGCCGAGCGGCTGGCCGACCGCATAGCGATGCTGGTCGGCGGCCGGATCCGGGTCTGTGGCACCCCGTCGGAGCTGGCCCATCAGGCCGCCGCCCAGGCGGAGGTCCGCTGGACCGCACCGGACGGCCTGGCCCGCAGCGAACGCACCGCGGACCCGTCCCGACTGGTCTGGGAGCTGCACCGCGACGCGGCCGGACCGATCGCCGATCTGGAGGTCCGCCGCCCGACGCTGGAGGACACCTACCTCCACATGGTGCACCAGGGCGACGACGCCGGGGCCGATACGCCGCGGGCGGAGCGGCACAACGCATGACAGGAACAGAACTGACAGGGGGACAGAAATGACCGCAGCATCGGCCACGGCGCAGGCCACCGACCCAACCGGCCCGGACGGCACGGCCGTTCGCCACCAGGGCCAGGACGACAGGCCTCCCACGGGACGGCCCGCGCCACGTCGCCGCTACTGGCGCGCCGGTGTCCTCCGCGGCGGGATCGAGCTCCGGCACCTCTTGCGCAACCCCAAGGAGATGACCGGCCAACTGGCCAACATCGTCATCGCGCTGCTGATCGCCGGCTACATCCACGACAACGTGCCCGGCACCCACATCCCGATGGCCCATCTGACGCTCTCCGGCTTCGCCGCGTACCTGCTGTTCCAGGTCGGGCTGATCAACCTCCCGCAGATCCTGGTGACCGAACGGGACGAGGGCGCCCTGCTGCGACTGCGCGCCACGCCCGGCGGCATACCCGCCTACCTGGTCGCCAAGTCGGTGCTGGTGGTCACGATGGCGCTCGGCGCCCTGGTGCTGCTCCTGGGCACCGCCGCGCTGGTGGTGGACGGCCCGCTGCCGCACAGTCCCGCCGGCTGGCTGACGCTGCTGTGGGTCAGCGCGCTGGGCCTGCTCGCCGTCGTACCGCTGGGCGCGGCGATCGGCGCCGTCCTGCCCAATCCCCGCGAGGCGCTCGCACTGATCATGCTGCCCGCGATGGGCCTGCTGATCACCTCCGGAGCGATGTTCCCGCTCAGCTCGCTGCCCGCGGTGGTCCAGAAGATCGCTTCGGTGTTCCCGCTCAAGTGGATGGCGCAGGGCCTGCGCTCGGCCCTGCTGCCGGACGCCGCACGCGCCGCGGAACCGGCCGGCTCCTGGGAGCTGCCGACGGTCGCCATGGTGCTCGCCGCCTGGGCCGTCGTGGGCTTCCTGCTCGCCAT
Organism: Streptomyces sp. NPDC048506; assembly: GCF_040651315.1. Taxonomy (NCBI): domain Bacteria; kingdom Bacillati; phylum Actinomycetota; class Actinomycetes; order Kitasatosporales; family Streptomycetaceae; genus Streptomyces; species Streptomyces sp. NPDC048506. Next base: position 70,343 of record NZ_JBEZIX010000022.1, on the reverse strand, counting down.
CCCCCTGCTGCGCCGGGCCGCCCGCCGGGAGTCCGGCTCCCGCCTCAGCGAACGCCACCGCAAGGCGAACCTGGCCGGCGCCGGGTCGGTCTGAGCCACCACGTGCCGGACGCCCCGCGGTGCCGGGCGCCCCGCCTTCCACGGGGTCCGGCACCGCGGGCGTCCGCCGTCCCCGGGGTCCGGCACCGCGGGCGTCCGGCACCGCGGGTGCCTGGCACCGCGGCGCGGCAGGCCAGTATCCGATGGCGCCGAGCCCCTGGTCGGTGGTGGAGTGGATGCATGAGCTTCACGGACCGGGACCGTGCCGTACAGGCGGCCGTCGCGCGGGGGCTGGTGAGGGCGGGGGAACCGGTCGCCGGGCTGTTGGACGTGGCCGGGGTGCGTCGGGCCGCGGGTGAACTGCGCGCCGCGTTCGAGGAGTTCGCGGCGCCCGGGACACCGGTGCTGCATGCGTTCGCGGTGAAGGCCGCCTCGCTCGTCCCCGTGCTGCGGCTGCTGGCTCAGGAGGGGCTCGGCTGCGAGGTGGCCAGCCCCGGAGAGCTGGCACTGGCCCGGGCCGCCGGGGTGCCGGTCACCCGCACGGTGCTGGACTCGCCCGCCAAGACCCCCGCCGAACTGCGGGAGGCGCTGGCCCTCGGGATCGCCGTCAACGCGGACAACCCCGAGGAGTTGGCCCGGATCGACCGGCTGCTGGCCGCCGCGCCGAGCGCCGCGCCCGTCGGCCTGCGGGTCAATCCGCAGATCGGCGGCGGCAGCATCGGGGCGATGAGCACCGCCACCGACACCTCCAAGTTCGGGGTTGCGCTGCGGGACGAGGGCGCCCGTGACTGGGTCGTCCGCGCCTTCCTCGCCCGCCCCTGGCTGACCCGGCTGCACGCCCACGTCGGTTCCCAGGGCATGCCGCTGGAGCTGATGGCCGCCGGTGTGCGGGTGCTCTTCGAGCTCGCCGAGGAGATCAACGAGATGGCCGGCCGACGCCAGGTCGACACCCTCGACATCGGTGGCGGCCTGCCGGTCAACTTCTCCTCGGACACCACCACCCCGACGTACCGCGAGTACGCCGCACTGCTGCGGTCGACCGTCCCCGGGCTGCTGTCCGGCCGCTACGGCCTGGTCACCGAGTTCGGCCGCTCACTGCTGGCCAAGCAGGGCACGGTCCTGGCGCGCGTCGAGTACGCCAAGACGGCGGGCGGCCGCCCCATCGCCGTCACCCACGCCGGTGCGCAGGTCGCCACCCGTACGGTCTTCGTGCCCCGGTCCTGGCCGATCCGCGTCGCGGCCTACGACGCCGAGGGCCGGCCCAAACCGGGTGAGCCGGTCGCGCAGGACGTCGCGGGCCCGTGCTGCTTCGCCGGTGACCTGGTCGCCGAGAACCGCCCGCTGCCCCTGCTGGAGTCCGGCGACCACGTCGCCCTGCTGGACACCGGCGCGTACTACTTCTCCACCCACTTCGCCTACAACTCGCTGCCCCGTCCCGGGATCTACGGCTATGCGGTCGCCGCCGACGGCACCGTGCGCTTCGCGACCGTCCGCAGCCCGCAGACCCTGGAGGAACTGCTGGCGGAGAGCGGCGTCGGGCACGGGGAGGAGCTGGGCGACCTGGGGAGAAGCTAGGTCAGTCGCGCAGCTGGGGAGTGTCTTCCCGGCTGCTCAGCGCACGGTCCGGCCACCTCCGGGCCGCGCACCCCCGGTCCGGGCACCACCGGGCCGTGCTTCCCCGGCCCGCCGCGCCGCCGCGCCGTGCGGCTTCCGTACGCACCCACAGCAGTGCGTCCTGCTCCCGCTCCCGGCGCCCCAGCCACCAGGCCTTGGCCCACAGGCCGGGCGCCGCCCCCGCCATCAGCAGCCCGCCGGCCGCGGGCAGGACGAACGACGAGCCGACCGCTGCCAGGAAGGCGCCCAGCAGCCACCAGCGGTGCGCCCGTCGCCAGACGCGGATGGTGACCGCGCGGTCCTGGAGGATGACCGCCTTCCCGGCGTGCGACGCCCCGCGCGCCAGCGCCGCGTACCGCCCCCGCCGCACCGCGAACGCCACGCACGCCGCGAGCACGCCCAGCGCCGCACCCGCCGACAGCCCGATCGTCCGCCCGGTCAGACCGGGATCGGGCCGAGAGCGCCGGAGCGTAGTCAGTGCGGATGAGGATTCCCTGAGACGGCGGCGGGGCGGCAGGCACCCGCGGGGCGCCCCGGCGCCGTCACTCCACGAAGAGCCCCCGCGCCGCCGCCCTGGCGTCGAACTCCTCCAGGCGGGCCTGGGCATCGGGCAAGTCGTCGCACATCGCTTCCAGCAGGACCCGGCCCAGCAGCATCGGGGCGCAGGCGGTGTCGAAGGCCAGGCCGGTGCCGACCGGGGCCGGGAGGAGGAGGTCGGTGTGGTGGGCGACGGGGGCGAAGGCGCTGTCGGCGACGGTGACGACGGTCAGGCCACCGGCGCGGGCGTAGGCGAGGGCGTCGACGACCTCGCGGGGGTGGCGGGGCAGGGCGAAGCAGATGAGGGCGCTCGCCCCGGCGTGTACCGCGGCGTCGATACGGTCGGTGAGCATGGTGCCGCCCTCGTCCAGGAGGCGGACGTCCGGGTGGACCTTGCGGGCGAAGTAGGCGAAGCCGGCGGCCTGGGCGGTGGCGGCGCGCAGGCCCAGGACGGGGAGCGGGCGGGAGGCGGCGAGCAGCCGGCCGGCCGCCATCACCGGCGAGGGGTCGGCGAGCGCGGCGGCCAGATGGCGGAGGTTGTCGATCTCCGCCTGGACGGCCTGCTGGTACTCGTTGAGCGAGCCGTTGTCGCCGGACTTCTCGGCCGGGGCGACCTCGCGCAGATGGCGGCGGAGCGCCGGGTAGCCGTCGAAGCCGAGGGCGACGGCGAAGCGGGTCACGGAGGGCTGGCTGACGCCGGCCAGTTCGGCCAGTTCGACGCTGGAGAGGAAGGGCGCATCGGCGGCCCGGCGCACCATGCAGTGGGCGATCCGGCGCTGGGTGGGGGTCAGCCGGTGGCCCTCGAAGAGCTTCTGGAGGCGGGCGGCGGTGCCGGTGTCGGCGTCGGCGGCCGCCGGTGGCTGGTCGGCCCGCGCCGCCCCGGTCCACGCCTCCTCGGCCCGGTCCCGCTCCGTGCCGACCGACCGGTTCCCAGCCGACCGGTTCCCGACCGACCGGCTCTCGACCGACCGGCTCTCGGCCGCGCTGCCGGTGCCGCCGCCGTTGACCCCGTCCCCGCTCATCGCCTCTTCTTCCCGGCCCGGTCAGGGGCCTTTTCCTGTGTCGACCGACTGTACGGAATTTCTGGCTCCCGACGGCCCGGAGCAGCCCGTGTGGCGTTCCGCCGACGTTCCGCCCGCACGGCCTCACCGCCGTGGCCCGGGTGCACCCGCACCACGGCCCTCACACCTCCGCCAAGCCGTCGAGCAGCCCCGTGGCCACCGCGACGTCGTCGGTCAGCGGGCGGTCCTCCATGCGGGGGTCGAGGGCGTCGGCGGCGAGGGCGTAGGCCGTGGCCAGGGGGAGGTCGGGGTCGGGTGCGAGGGAGCGCAGGCGCAGGGCGCGTACCGCCGCGACCAGTTCACAGGCGAGGACCTGGCGGAAGTGGGCACCGGCGCGCAGGGTCTGGCGGGCGCCCAGGGAGGCGAAGCTGGCCTGCTCCTCGACGCCGCGGGAGAGCACGGCGTGGCCGAGGGAGGCCGGGTGGGAGACCGCGCGCATCTCGCCGAGCGCCGCACCGGCCGCGTATTCGAGGATCATCACGCCGGAGCTGGCGGGAGCCGCGTCGCCCAGGAAGGGGCGGAGCCGGGTGAAGTCCGGTTCGGAGAGCGCGGCCAGGCGGGCGGTGGAGAGCCGGGCGGTCTGGAGGACGGCGAGGCGGAAGGTGTCGAGGGCGAGCGCCACCTGCGCGGCGTAGAAGTTGCCGTGGTGGTACGCGGCCTGGTCCTCGATGCTTATCAGGGGGTTTTCGGCGGCGGCGTTGACCTCGACGGTCAGCACCGCGTCGAGGGTGTCGGCGGCGTCGAGGGCGGGGCCGTGGATCTGGGGGAGGCAGCGGAAGCCGTACGGGTCCTGGATGCGGCCCAGGGGCGGGGTGGGACGGGCCGGGACGCCGCAGAGGGTGCGGATGCGGGCGGCGGCGGCCGCGGATCCGCGGTGCGGGCGGGCGCGCATGACCGGCTCGGCGAAGGCCTCGTAGGAGCCGCCGACCGCGAGCAGCGAGAGCGCGGCGACGGGGAGCGAGGCGGCGAGCACCCGGCGGAGTTCGTCGAGGGCGAGCGCGGACTGGCCGAGAGTGAGCGCGTTGCTGCTGATCAGGGCCAGGGCGTCGTTGTTGTCCAGCGGAACGGGGGCCGGGGGACGGGCCCCGTCCGGGCAGTGCCAGGGGTGTTCCCCCGCCAGCGCGAGGCCGGTCTGGGCGAGGGCGGCCAGGTCGCCGGTGCCGACCGCGCCGTGCTCGTTGACGACGGGGTGGGCGCCGGAGTCCAGCGCGGTGAGCAGCGCGGTGATGACGGCGGGGTTGACGCCGGCGCCGCCCGCGAGCAGCTGGTTGGCGCGGACCGCGAGCATGGCCCGGACCTCACGGGCCGGCAGCGGGTCGCCGATCGCGCCGGCGTGGCTGCGCAGCAGGCGGAGTCCGTGTGCGGCGTCGGCGGCCCCCACGTCCTGTGTGCGGTTCGCACCGACGCCGGTGCTGCGTCCGTAGATCCGGCCGGTGGCGGCGAGGCGGCGGGCGGTTTCCCAGGAGGCGCCGGCACGGGCGAGGGCCTTCGGGTCGGGCTCCGCGGGGCGCGCGGTGCGCGCCGCGAGGGCCGCGATGTCGGCGGTGCGCAGACCGGTGCCGTCGAGGGTGATGCGCCGGCCGACGCGACGGCCGTTGTCCGGCATGCGGGAAGCCACGGCGCTCAACTCCCTCTGATATCGCTCTTCGTGGACGAGAGTCCGACACCACATTCCGTACGGTGAAGCGGAGTGAGCGGCGGAATCCCGTGAGAAAACCACACGAGAAATCCCACGAGAAGACCCGCGAGTGCCCCGCGAGTGCCCCGCGCCGGACGACGCGGCGTCACCGGCGCTGCACTTCCGCCCCCTGCCCCTATTCACGCACCTAAGACTCTGCATGACGATATGCAGGCCGGGCAAGGGGCAGCGGCTGATCAGCTGCGACGCAGTCGGCCGGCGATACCCGACGGGCACCACAAACCGAGGTGCCGCCTCGGGCACGCCCTAGCCAGCGGCCCCCGGCCGGTCCCCCGTAGACGGGCCGTCGTAGCGCGGCGGCAGCCCGAACAGCGGGAAGAGCCGCTCGGTGTCGAGGAAGGACTGTAGGGCGGTGACGTGCCCGCCCTCGGTCTCGATGACCTGGATCGCCCAGGGCGAGCCTCCCCCGGACTCCGTCCGGGAGGTGCCCCCGGCGCGGTACTGGCCGAACGCCGGCCGGCCGTTCGCCGCGACCGGCACCAGGTGCGAGCCCTGGCAGCCGCGGCCCGGCCCGAGCAGCCACTTCAGGATGTCCGCGCGGCCGCGCAGCCAGAGCTCGTACGGCGGCATGGAGAGCGTGCAGTCCTCGTGGAGCAGGGCCGTCAGGGCGTCCATGTCGAACCGTTCGAAGGCGTCGACGTACCGCGCGAGCAGGGCCTGCTGGGCATCGTCCAGGGGGCGGGGCGGTGCGTCGGCGGCCTCACCGGTGGCGGCGAGGGTGGCCCGGGCCCGTTGCAGCGCGCTGTTGACCGAGGCGACCGAGCTGCCGAGCAGCTCCGCGACCTCGGCCGCCGACCAACTCAGCACCTCGCGCAGGATCAGCACCGCCCGCTGCCGGGGCGCCAGCCGTTGCAGCGCGGAGATGAACGCCAGCCGGATCGACTCCCGGGCGACGGCGGTCTCGGCCGGGTCCCCGGCGGACGCCAGGACCCGCTCGTCCGGCACCGGACCGATCCAGGTCGCCTCGGGCAGCCCGGTCCCGATCGGGGTGTCCACGCTCGACGGGGAGGAGAGGTCCATCGGCCGGGCCCGGCGCCGGCTGCCCTTGAGCAGGTCCAGGCAGACGTTGGTGGCGATCCGGTAGAGCCAGGACCGCAGCGACGACCGCCCCTCGAACCGGTCGTGGCCGCGCCAGGCCCGCACCAGGGTCTCCTGCACCGCGTCCTCGGCCTCGAACGCCGAGCCGAGCATCCGGTAGCAGTACCCGGTCAGCTCGGTGCGGTGCGCCTCCAGACGGTCCGCCAACTCCCCTTGCGGCGCTGCCGGTTCGCCCCCTTCACCGCCCGCCGACGCCCCTGTCGGGGATCCGCCCGGCGCCGTGGTACCGCTCGTCGAGGACCGCTTCATCGAGGACCTGCCCCTCCGCCCGTAGGCCGGCCGCCGGCCGCCGCGCCCCGACGGTACCGGAGCGCCCGGCACCAGTTTGCTCCTCCGGCACGCCGGTCGCGCGCCGTGGATCTACGGTGTCGTCATGACCGACATCGCCGGCACCACCCGCGAGACCTATGACGCCATCGCCCCCGCCTACGCCCGGCGGTGGCGCTCCACGCCGCCGCCGGTGACGGCCGCGGCCGACCGTCTGGCGGGGCTGCTCGCGCCGGGCGCCCGGATCGCGGACGTCGGCTGCGGGCCCGGGCACCAGACGCGTCTGCTGCGCGACCGCGGCTTCCGGGTCACCGGCTTCGACCTCTCCCGCGAGATGCTCGCCGCCGACGCGGTCCCCGGCCTCGTCCAGGCCGATATGCGCGCCCTCCCGCTGGCCGCTTCCGCCGTCGACGCGGTCTGGTGCGTGGCCGCCCTGCTGCACGTCCCGCGACCCGAAGTCCCCGCGGTGCTGGACGAGTTCGCCCGGGTCGTGCGGCGGGACGGCCTGCTCGCCCTGAGCCTCGCCGAGGGCGACGACGAGGGCTGGGAGCCCGTGTCGTACGCGCCGGAGCTGCGGCGCTGGTACGTCGGGCACCGCCTCGCCCCGCTCACCGCACTGCTGGCCGGCGCGGGCTTCGAGGTGACCGGCCACACGCGCTGGACCACCCACCGCGACTGGCTGATGCTGCACGCGCGACGGCGGTGAGGGCCCGCGGCGCTCCGCCCGGCGGACCAGTCCGGCGGATCAGTCCGGCGGATCAGTCCGGGAGGTCAGTCCGGGGGCAGTCCTGCGGATCAGCCCGGCTCCGCCACCCGGAGCGCCGATCCCCGCTCGGACAGCCGCGGCGCGCACAGGATGCGCTTGCGGCGGACCCGGCGACCCTCGATGGCGGCGACCGCGAGGCGGGCGGCCTCCTTGGCGATGTCGGTCAGGCCCCAGTCGACGGTGGTCAGCGGCGGGGTGAGGACGCGGGAGACGGGGTGGTCGTCGAAGCCGACGACGGCGAGGTCGCGGCCGACGGTCAGCGCGGCCTCGGCGGCGGCCGCGTAGACGCCGTAGGCGATGGAGTCGGAGAAGCAGAAGACGGCGGTGGGCGGGGCGAGGCCGGGGGCCGGGCGGCGGCCGTCCGGGCTGTTGGTCAGCACCCGCCGGGCGACCGCGGTCGCCTCACCCAACTCCTGGGCGCAGGGCAGCACTTCGACCTCGATGCCGAGCCGGTCGGCGGCCTCGCGGACATAGACGTCGGCGGGGCGGTCGGGGGTGGAGGGGCCGGTGGGGGTCAGCACGGTGACCCTGCGGTGCCCGAGGCCGCGGAGGTAGTCCAGGACGGCGTCGATACCGGCGCGGTTGTCGAAGAGCACCTCGCCCGCGGTACGGGCCCGGCTCAGCGCGTCGCCGATGGAGACCACCGGCACCGCTTCGGCGATCTTCGACCAGCCCTCGGCGGACGGGTCGACGGGCGAGACCAGCAGACCGTCGACGCGCTGGTCGCGCAGCTGCTTGGCGAGGGCCAGCTCGCGCTCGGGGTCACCGCCCGCGTCGAGGATCAGCGCATAGCGGTCGCCGGCCAGCAGTTCGCGCCCTATGGCGGCCATCAGCTGCTGCTGCCACAGGTCCTGTAGGTCTCCGACGAGGACGCCGACGGTGCTGGTGCGCCCGCTGGCGAGGGCGCGGGCGATCGGATCGGCCTCGTAGCCCAGGTCGGCGGCGGCCTTGCGCACCCGCTCCTCGGTCTCCTTGGAGACGTGCTTGCCGCGCAGGGCGTAGGAGACGGCGGCGGTGGAGAGTCCGGTGGCCTCGGCCACCTCGCGGAGGGTGGTGCGCTTATTGGGCCTGGCCATGTCCGGAAGCCTACCCAAGGAGGCGCCTGACCCCCGCGCGCGAGGCGGCGCACCGGGCGGGGGCCGGGCAGGGGCCGGGCAGGGTCCGGGCAGCGGCCGGACGGGACGCCCCGCCCCCTGGCGGAGCACCGTGCCGGGCCTTGACAGCACGCGTGGTTAATCGCTTCACTTAATCGCATAAGTTAAGCGGTTAAGTGAAGCGGTTGAGGAGGTCTCGGCCCGTGCCCGTCGACGTCCATCAGCACCTCTGGCCGCCCGCGTTCCTCGCGCTGCTCCGGGCCCGGAGCGCCCCGCCGCGGCTCGACGGCTGGACGCTGCACCTGCCCGGCGAGCCCCCGTACGCCGTGGACCCGACGGACCACGACATCGCGGCCCGGACCCACCTCGCCCGCGCCGACGGCCTCGACCTGGCCCTGGTCTCCCTCTCCAGCCCGCTCGGCATCGAACATCTGCCGCCCGAGGAGGCCGCGCCGCTGCTCACCGCGTTCCACGACGGCGCACTGGACCTGCCCGCGCCCTTCGGCGTCTGGGCCTCGGCCTGCCTCTCCCCGCCCGAGCCGGACACCGAGGCGCTGCGGCGCGAGCTGCTCCGCGGCTGCGCGGGCCTCCAGCTGCCCGCCACGGCGCTGCTCGACGCCGAGGGCTGGGCCCACTGCGCTCCCCTCCTGGACATCGCCGTCGAGCTGGACCGGCCGCTCTTCGTCCACCCCGGCGCGGCGCCCGCCCTCCCCCGGCCACCGTTGGGAGGCACCCCCGTCCCGCCACCACCCCGGGCCGACACTTCACCGCCCCTCCCCCCTGCCGACAGCGCGCCCGCCTGGTGGCCCGCGCTGGTGCCGTACGTCCAGCAGATGCACGCCTCGTGGTTCGCCTTCCGCGCCTTCGGCCGCCCGCGCCACCCGGACCTGCGGGTCTGCTTCGCGGCGCTGGCCGGGCTGGCGCCCCTCCACGGTGAGCGGCTGGTCGCCCGCGGCGGCGGCCGGGACCGCGGCCGGGTGGACCACCGCGCCTTCTACGAGACGTCCTCGTACGGGACGCGTGCGGTGGACGCCCTCGTGCGGACGGTCGGGATCGACGTGGTCGTCAGCGGCAGCGACCGCCCCTACGCCTCCCCCGTGATCCCCGACCTCGGCGCGGACGCCGCCGTCCACGCCCTGCGCACCGCCAACCCGGCCCGGCTGCTGGGCCCGACGGAAGGAGCCCGCTCATGACGACCACCGCCTCCCAGGCCGCCACCGCCCGTGAGGTCCCCGACGGCGCGCAGCCGTTCACCGCACTGCCCGAGCGCAACCTCGACAAGCACGAGCTGAAGGACCTGGTCGACGCGCTCGCCGCCCGCCCGGCCCTGTGGCGCGAACAGGTCGCGTTCTCCGACCACGAGCGCCACTACGCGTCCCTGTACCGCGACGAGTTCGTCGACGTCTGGCTGCTGTGCTGGACCCGGCAGAACGACACCGGCTGGCACGACCACGACCTCTCCTCCGGGGCGGTCCGGGTCGTCCAGGGCGTCCTGACCGAGTCCAACCCCCGGATCGGCGGGGAGCACCTGGCCACCGCCGTCGGCGCGGGCACCTCCTTCTGCTTCGGCCCCGACCACATCCACCGTCTCACCGGCGCCACCGATGACGCGGTGTCGGTGCACGCCTACTCGCCCCCGCTGTGGCGCCTGGGCCAGTACACCCTCACCGAGGACGGGCTGATGCGCCGGATCTCGGTCTCGTACGCGGACGAGCTGCGACCGCTGGGCGAGGCGTCGCCGGCCGCCTGAGCCGCGGCCGGCGCCGAAAGCGCGTCAACGTCTTTCCGCTCCCCACCTATTGACCATCCATTCACCGCAGTTGATCCTGCATGAACCCATGCAGGAACCGACCCGAGGCGGATTCATGGCAGGTGTGGTCGAACGGCGCTCGATCGACGTCGTCCCCGACGACGAACGGCACGGCAGCGCGGTCAGCCAGTTCACGCTCTGGCTGGGCGCCAACCTCCAGATCACCGCGGTCGTCACCGGCGCGCTGGCCGTCGTGTTCGGGGCGAACGCCTTCTGGTCGTTGATCGGGTTGCTGCTCGGCAACCTCCTGGGCGGGGCGGTGATGGCGCTGCACTCCGCGCAGGGGCCGCGGCTGGGCCTGCCACAGATGATCTCCTCGCGGGCGCAGTTCGGCGTGCGCGGCGCGGTGGTCCCGCTGGCGCTGGTCATCGTGATGTACATCGGGTTCTTCGCCAGCGGCAGCGTGCTGGCCGGGCAGGCGGTGGGCGAGCTGACGCACCTGGGCGAGACGCCCGGCATCGTCCTCTTCGCCGCGGTCACCGCGCTCGCCGCGGCCGTCGGCTACCGCCTCATCCACACCCTCGGCAAGCTCGCCGGCCTGGTCTGCGCGCTGGCCTTCGTCTACCTCGGCATCCGCCTGCTGCACCGCGTCGACCTCGGCGCGCTGCTCGCCGACCACCGCTTCGGGCTGCCGGTCTTCCTGCTCGCCGTCTCGCTCTCGGCCTCCTGGCAGCTGGCGTTCGGCCCGTACGTGGCGGACTACTCGCGCTATCTGCCCCGGCACACCTCGACGCGGGCGACGTTCTGGTGGACGCTCTCGGGTTCGGTGCTCGGCTCGCAGTGGTCGATGACCTTCGGCGTGCTGGCGGCCGCGGCGGCACCCACCGCGTTCGTGGGCCACGAGGTCGGCTACGTCGTCGGCCTGGGCGGCACCGGACTGATCGCCTCGCTCCTCTTCTTCGTCATCGCCCTGGGCAAACTCACCATCAACGTCCTCAACACCTACGGCGGCTTCATGTCGTTGGTGACCAGCGTCAGCGGCTTCCGGGGTCAGCGCACCCTCTCCGCGCGCGGCCGGTCGGCGTACATCGCGGGGATCATGTGCGCCGGCACCGCCGTCGCCCTCCTCGGCAAGGACTCCTTCCTGACGTCCTTCAAGGACTTCCTGCTCTTCCTGCTGACCTTCTTCACTCCGTGGTCGGCGATCAACCTCGTCGACTACTACCTGATCTCCAAGGAGCGCTACGACATACCGGCGCTCAGCGATCCGGACGGCCGCTACGGCGCGTGGAACCTCCGGGCCCTCGCCGTCTACGCCGTCGGCGTGCTCGCCCAACTGCCGTTCCTGGCAACGGCCTTCTACACCGGACCGCTGCTCGCCCCGCTCGGCGGCGCCGACATCTCCTGGCTCGTCGGCCTGGCCGTCCCCGCCGTCCTGTACCGGCTCACCACCCCGCCCGACCGCGCACCCGCCCCGGAAGCGACGGCGCCCGACGGGGAGCACGGAGAGCACGGGGAGCACGGAGAGCACGGAGAGCACGGAGAGCACGGGGAAACAGCCCCGGCCGGATTGGGGGGATAGCCCTACCGCGCCGCGTTCCGGCGCTCCGTAGCCTCGACGACATGCCGACACACGAGGCCGATCTGCGCAAAGAGCTCGACGCGACCCTCCAGACCCGCAAGGAACTGGGGCCGGAGTACGAGTCGGAGCTGCTGGAGTCCTTCCTGGAGAAGCTGGACCGGAACGTCGACCAGCGGGTGCGGCGGCAGCTCGCCGAGCAGCAGGTGCAGGTGGCGCGGGGCGTCCGACCGGCGGGCCGGTCGGGCGGTGGGCACGAGTACTGGGAGCGGTTCGGGGTCGCCACGGTGTCGCTGGTGCTCGCCGTGCCACTGTCCGCGGTGGCCGTCGCCGGTGCCGAACTGCCGGGGCTGCTGGCGAGCTGGGCCGGCATCGTCGGCGTCAACGCGGTGCACAGCCTGGGCCTGTGGAACCTGCTGCGCTCGCGCGGGGAGCACCGCAACGGGGAGTGGGACTGACGGCCGGTGGGCCGACGCCCGGGGCGGACGGAGCAGCCGACGCCCGGAGCAGCCGGAGCAGCTCACACCCGGCGCGGCCAACGACCGGGGCACACAAGGGTGTTGCGGGGACCGCCGCACCCCGGCCGGGGCCGGGGGCGGGACGACGGCGGTCCCCGCAAGGGACGCGCTCCGGGTCAGAACCGGTCGTCGCATCCGGGAGGCGACGGTGGAGGTCCGGGAGCCGCTCCGGAGGTCCGTATCGCCATGCACATCACTGTGCCTGACGAGTGTTAAGCCCGTGCTGCCAACACATGACGCATACGTACACCTTGCGGTGACGGGCCGTTTCCTGACGGCAACCTGACGCCGCCGCGGCCCGGCACGTCCCGGCGGCCGCCCCGAGGACGACCGCCGGGACGGGCTGTTACTTGCCGGCCTCGCGCGCCAGGAAGGCCAGCAGGTCCTGCCGGCTCACCACGCCCTTCGGCTTGCCCTCGACGAGGACGATCGCCGCGTCCGCGCTCTCCAGGACCGCCATCAGGTCGGAGACCGACTCGCCCGAGCCGACCTGCGGCAGCGGCGGGCACATGTGCTTCTCCAGCGGGTCGGTCAGCGACGCGCGCTGGGTGAAGAGCGCGTCCAGCAGCTCCCGCTCGACGACGGAGCCGACGACCTCGGCGGCCATCACGTCCGGGTGCCCGGCGCCCGGCTTGACGATCGGCATCTGCGAGACGCCGTACTCGCGCAGGACGTCGATCGCCTCGCCGACGGTCTCCTCGGGGTGCATGTGCACCAGCGACGGCAGCGCGCCCTCCTTGTACTGGAGCACGTCGCTGACCCGCGCCGCGGTGCCGCCCTCCTCCAGGAAGCCGTAGTCGGCCATCCACTCGTCGTTGAAGATCTTGGAGAGGTAGCCACGGCCGCTGTCCGGCAGCAGCACCACCACCACGTCGTCCGGCCCGAGCTTCGCGGCGACCTCCAGCGCGGCCACCACGGCCATCCCGCAGGAACCGCCGACCAGCAGGCCCTCCTCCTTGGCGAGGCGCCGGGTCATCTGGAAGGCGTCCTTGTCCGAGACCGCCACGATCTCGTCCGCGACCGTACGGTCGTAGGCGGTCGGCCAGAAGTCCTCGCCGACGCCCTCGATCAGGTACGGGCGCCCGGAGCCACCGCTGTAGACCGAGCCCTCGGGGTCGGCGCCGACGACCGTGACCCGGCCCTCACTGGCGTCCTTGAGGTAGCGGCCGGTACCGCTGATCGTGCCGCCGGTGCCGACGCCCGCCACGAAGTGGGTGATCCGCCCGTCAGTCTGCGCCCACAGCTCGGGGCCGGTGGACTCGTAGTGGGACCGCGGGTTGTTCGGGTTGCTGTACTGGTCGGGCTTCCACGCCCCCGGGGTCTCGCGCACCAGGCGGTCCGAGACGTTGTAGTACGAGTCCGGGTGCTCGGGGTCCACCGCGGTCGGGCACACCACCACCTCGGCGCCGTACGCCCGCAGCACGTTGATCTTATCCGTGGACACCTTGTCCGGGCACACGAAGATGCACTTGTAGCCCTTTTGCTGGGCCACGATCGCCAGGCCCACGCCGGTGTTCCCGGAGGTCGGCTCCACGATCGTGCCGCCCGGCTGTAGCTCCCCGGACTGCTCGGCGGCCTCGATCATCCGCAGCGCGATCCGGTCTTTGACCGACCCGCCCGGGTTGAAGTACTCGACCTTGGCCAGGACGGTGGCCTGGATGCCCTTGGTCACGTTGTTGAGCCGCACGAGCGGGGTGTTGCCGACGAGCTCAATCATCGAATCGTAAAACTGCACGGTGGTCTCCGCGGTCGGGGGCACGCTCTCCTGCGCCCGTGCCGCCAGCCTATTGCCCGGGTGGGCCGGCGGTCGGATGCGTTGCGTTCCGTGCAGGAACGGGCAACACCCTGTTGTAGGAGTTCTTGCTGATTCAAGAGCGCGTCCGGCTCCTCGGGGCCGCGGCGCGCCCGCACTGCACGGGGAGGTGCCCGGCCCATGCCGATGACGATGTCCAGGGCGAGAGTGGCGCGGCGGATCGCGACCGCGGCCGCGGTCGGCGGCGGCGGGATCGGCCTGCTGGGCGTGGCCGCCGTCGGGCTGCTGCTGACCGAGGTCCAGCTGGCCCGCCGCACGGTCGGCGGCTCCAACGACATCCCGCCGTGCGCGGACGGCCGCTACGGCGCCGCCTTCGGACACCGCACCGACCGCCCGCCGCTGCGCCTCGGCTTCCTGGGCGACTCCACGGCCGCCGGCCAGGGCGTGCACCGGGCCTCCCAGACACCGGGCGCGCTGCTCGCCTCGGGCCTCGCCGCGGTCTCCGAACTGCCGGTGGACCTCCACAACGTGGCGCTGCCGGGCGCCCAGTCCGACGACCTGGCGCGACAGGTGGAGCTGGTGCTGGCGGACGACACCGGGATCCCGGACATCTGCGTGATCATGATCGGCGCCAATGACGTCACCCACCGGTTGCCGCCCGCACAGTGCGTGCGCCACCTCTCCGAGGCGGTGCGGCGGCTGCGCACGGCGGGCTGTGCCGTGGTGGTGGGCACCTGCCCCGACCTGGGCACCATCGAGCCGGTCTACCAGCCGCTGCGCTGGGTGGCCCGGCGGCTCTCCCGGCAGCTCGCGGCCGCCCAGACCATCGGTGTGGTCGAGAACGGCGGGCGGACGGTCTCGCTCGGCGATCTGCTGGGCCCCGAGTTCGAGGCGCGTCCGCGGGAGCTGTTCGGGCCGGACAACTACCACCCGTCGGCCGAGGGCTACGCGACCGCGGCGATGGCCGTCCTGCCGACGCTGTGCGCCGCCCTGGGGCTGTGGCCGGAGGAGGAGCGGCCGGAGCCGGCCCGCGGCGAGGGCATCCTGCCGGTCGCGCAGGCGGCCGTCGAGGCGGCCGCCGAGGGCGGCACGGAGGTCACCGCCTCGCGTGCGCGCTGGGCGCTGCTCAAGCACCGCAGGCGCCGCCAGCTGCCGGCGGCGGAGCCGACGGACAGCTCGTCGGTCACCGGGTGACGCAGCGGTCCCGGTGCGGCCGCGATCCGGCACGGTGCGGCCGCGATCCGACACGGTGCGCTCGGGGGCAGGGCACGGGCGGGGCCGTGGGGAATACCCGTCGCCCCCACCCCGTTCCCATAAGCGCCCGCTTAGAAAAGAGGCCCGCATCACAGGCCGCAGCTCGTGACCTCAGCAGTACGTGCAGGTAACTTCCCTCACAGTCTTTCCCCTTGTCCTTCAGGAGCCGTGATGCCCGAAGCCGTGATCGTCTCAGCCGCCCGCTCCCCGATCGGCCGCGCCTTCAAGGGCTCGCTCAAGGATCTGCGCCCGGACGACCTGACCGCGAAGATCATCGAGACCGCCCTCGCCAAGGTCCCCGAGCTGGACCCCAAGGACATCGACGACCTGATGCTCGGCTGTGGTCTGCCGGGCGGCGAGCAGGGCCACAACCTCGGCCGCATCGTGGCCGTCCAGATGGGGATGGACCACCTGCCCGGCTGCACCATCACCCGCTACTGCTCCTCCTCGCTGCAGACGACCCGCATGGCGCTGCACGCCATCAAGGCCGGCGAGGGCGACGTCTTCATCTCGGCCGGTGTCGAGATGGTCTCCCGCAGCGTCAAGGGCACCTCGGACGGTCTGCCCGACACCCACAACCCGCTCTTCGCCGACGCCGAGGCCCGTACCGCCGCGCGCGCCGAGGAGGAGGGCGCGGGCTGGCACGACCCCCGAGAGGACGGCCTGATCCCGGACGCGTACATCGCGATGGGCCAGACCGCGGAGAACCTCGCCCGCCTCAAGGGCGTCACCCGCCAGGACATGGACGAGTTCGGCGTACGGTCCCAGAACCTCGCCGAGAAGGCGATCAAGGACGGCTTCTGGGAGCGGGAGATCACCCCGGTCACCCTGCCCGACGGCACGGTCGTCTCCCAGGACGACGGCCCGCGCGCCGGCGTCACCCTGGAGGGCGTCCAGGGCCTCAAGCCGGTCTTCCGCCCCGACGGCCTGGTGACCGCCGGCAACTGCTGCCCGCTGAACGACGGTGCCGCGGCGCTGGTCATCATGTCCGACACCAAGGCCCGCGAGCTGGGCCTGACCCCGCTGGCGCGGATCGTCTCCACCGGCGTCTCGGGCCTGTCCCCCGAGATCATGGGGTACGGCCCGGTGGAGGCCAGCAAGCAGGCGCTCCGGCGCGCCGGCCTCTCGATCTCGGACATCGACCTGGTCGAGATCAACGAGGCGTTCGCCGCCCAGGTGATCCCGTCCTACCGGGACTTGGGCATCGACCTGGACCGGCTGAACGTCAACGGCGGCGCGATCGCCGTCGGCCACCCCTTCGGCATGACCGGCGCCCGGATCACCACCACCCTCATCAACTCCCTCCAGTGGCACGACAAGCAGTTCGGCCTGGAGACGATGTGCGTCGGCGGCGGCCAGGGCATGGCGATGGTCATCGAGCGGCTGAGCTGAGCTGTAGCGCAGCGGAAGCGAAGGTCAGCGTGACCATGGGCCTGTGCGGCTGAGCTGAGCTGTAGCGCAGCGGAAGCGAAGGTCAGCGTGACCATGGGCCTGTGCGGCTGAGCTGAGCTGTAGCGCAGCGGAAGCGCGGTCGCCCGTTGGGTGTGCGCGGAGGAAGCGGACCAACTCCCGCCCCGCGCACACCCTTCGCTGTCGTGCGAACACGGGCGGCGACCCCGGCGTGAGCCGTGTCACGCGTTAACAAGATCGCGACCCAATCTCCCCCAGGATTGTGACCAACGCCCTGGGGGCGAGGCGTTCTTGCAGGTCATCATGGGTTCACCCCAACGTACGAGGCCCATGGCCCCCAGCATTTCGGGACATAGTGCACTGGGAGCGGTCGCCGACCCCCGGCAGGCTGATGTAGGAAGTCCGAGAACATTCTGCTAACGGGAGTACGCCGGTGAGCCAGCCGCCACCAGGAGTCATTCCGTGAGCGAGCGCATCAAGGGGGTCACCCCCACCGAAGGGCGGGGGAAGTCCGTGTACCGATGCGCGGCCCATGGGAAGTGGGCCGCCGAGCGAAGTGGGGAGGACGCATGAGCGTCAGCACCCTCGTCCTGCTGCTGACTGCGGCCGTCGCCGTGGCGCTGGGCGTCGTCGCCCTGCGCACCGCCCGTGCGCTGCGCGGCCAGATCGCCGAGCTGCACTCCGAACTCGTGGCCGCTCGCCGGGACGCCACCGCGCGCGCGGAGGCGGCGCACCCGGCCGATGCGACCATCCCGGCCGCCCGCACCACGCCGGCTGCCGAGACGCCGCTCGCGGACATACGGGCCGCCGTGGCCGATGCCCTGGCCGAGGAGCGCGAGCGGGAGCTGGCCGAGGCCCGTGCCTTCTGGGCGGCGCAGGAAGCCCGGGACGCGGCCGACGCCCCGTCCCTGCTCGGCGGCCTGGTCGGGCTCGGCGACGAGGGCCCGCTGGACGCCCGTACCGAGGGGCGCGAGCTGGAGCGGCCGGAGTTCGACCGGTTCGACACCCACCCGTTCCTGCCCCGCCAGGCGGACTTCGCCGGTATCGAGCCGCTGCTGGGCCCGGACGCCCTGGAGTCGGTGGAGGCGCTGGAAGCCCTGGACGCTCCGGAGTTGGAGCCGGTCGAGGAGACCGAGTCCGCCGAGCTGGCCGCCGCTCGCCGACGCCACCCCTCGCACCCGGACTTCTCACCGTCCCCGGTGATCAGCGACCACGAGCGCACCGTGGCGCGACTGGAGGAGCTGGCGCAGGAGCGCACTCCGGTCGCGGACGTGCGCCCCGGTCCGCTGGGCACCCTCGACGTCTACGTCTTCGCCGACGGCACCACGCTCTGCCTGACACCCGGGCAGCGGGAGGCCGCGGAGCGCGTCGCCGGTGCGCTGCACGATGGGCTCACGCCGGTGCTGCTGGGCGGCTCCGGTATCTCCGGTGCGTACGCGCTGACCTTCTCCTGGGGCGAGAGCCGCGACGAGAGCGTCTACATCCTCGCCGACCGCGTCATCGCCTCGCTCTGAACTGGCTCTGGGCCTCAGCTCTGGGCCTCGCTCTGAGACGGGGCAGCCCGAGCAGCCGGCCCCGCCGCTAGCAGCGTTCCGCCGTCGCCCGTACGAGTCGCAGGGCCTCCGCCAGTTCCTCGGCGGGGGCCGCTTTCGCGTCAGAGTCGGCCGCGTCGCCGGCCGGGCGGGCGGCCGCGGTCCGCAGCGCCTCGATGAGGTCATGTCCGGCCACCGAAAGTTGGTCGCCGACCGCGAACATCCCGGCGTCGGGGAGCTCGCGCACCGGCTCTCCGGGCCGCTCGATCAGCTGGGCACGGGTCGCCAACCGGCGTGCCAGCGCCAGCCCTTCGGCGGCCGCGCCCTGGCTGAGCCTGCTCTGCGGCAGCGCTCTGAGGCGGTCGGCGAGGGCATCGACGGCGGTCTGCAAGGGGGTCACGTCAAGCACGTCGTGAGCCTATGCGCCACTCCCGGGTGGTTGCCAACGGCGGAACGGTCAGGCACGGCGTGCTGAAGAACCAGCATCGACCGCGTCCGGAGGCGCCGATGTCTCAGCTCTTCTCCGAAGAGACCCACCGGAACATGCTCTCCCGTATCCCGCACTGCACCGGCCGGGAAATCTCCGACTGGCTCCGCACCGTTGAAGAAGGCCCCGCTCTCTTCCGTTTCGACGAAAAGGTCAGCTGGCTCCGTGGTGAGCACAACCTGTCATACGGACACGCCAAGGCGATCGTCCACGAACACGACCTCAGGCGCGCTGCGCGGAAGCTCTGACCCACGATGACGGGCTTACTCCCCGCCGGCGCAGAACACGCACCCTCCAAGCCGAAGGGCCCGCAGGCAACTGCCTGCGGGCCCTTCGTCGGGTGGTGCGCCGTGGTGCGTCAGTCGCCCCGGAGGATGGAGATCAGCCGCAGCATCTCCATGTAGATCCACACCAGCGTCAGGGTCAGGCCGAAGGCCGCCAGCCAGGACTCCTCGCGCGGAGCGCCGTACGCGATGCCGTCCTCGACCTGCTTGAAGTCCAGGGCCAGGAACAGCGCGCCGAGGACGACGCCGACGATGCCGAAGAGGATGCCCAGGCCGCCGCTGCGGAAGCCGAGGCCGTCACCGCCGCCGAACACCATGAACAACACATTGACCAGCGACAGCAGGACGAAGCCCATGGCCGCGATCATCACGAAGCGGGTGAAGCGGGCGGTGACCCGCACGATTCGCGTCTTGTAGGCGACCAGCATCGCGACGAACACCGCCATCGTGCCCAGCACCGCCTGCATGGGGGCGCCGTTCATCTTCGGCAGGTCGTTGATGAAGCCGCTGAGCGCGCCGAGGAAGACGCCCTCCAGCGCGGCGTACGCCAGGATCAGCGCGGGCGACGGCCTGCGCTTGAAGGACTGGACGAAGCCCAGCACCATCGCCAGCAGACCGGCGCCGACGGCGAATCCGAGCTGCTGGGTCAGGAACAGCCAGCCGACCGTGGCGCCGGCGATGACCGTGCCGAGCGTCAGGCCGGTCCGCGTGACGACATCGTCCATCGTCATCGCGTCGGACCGCGGCACGTACTGCGGCGGTGTCTGGGTGGCGGGCTGCTGGCCCTGGGCGTACGGGTTGCCGCCCTGTGCGTAGGGGTTGGTGCCGGCGTACGGGTTCGCGGTGGGGCCCCCGGCCTGCGGCGGTGCGTTGAAGCCCGCGTAGCCGGTGTCGCGGCTGAAGCCCCGTCGCGAGAAGACCGGGTTGCTGCTCCTCATCCTCACTCCTCCATGGCCGCCCTGCGCGGCCTTGACGGCAAGCGTAATGGGTTGGCAAAGGCACGTCGCTAGTACTTGAGCAGGATCTTTCCCTGATCGTGCCGCGACACATCCGCCATGAGGAGGACGTACGGGAGGGCGCCCAGGTGCCCGGGGCGGCGGGACGATCGGGTCACACCGTGGCCGGCCGGGGGCTATTCGATCAACCGCGGCCGGACGTCACCGCCGCATCCGGAACGGCTATTTCCTGCTACTTCCCGCTGCTTCCTGCTACGTCCCCCCGTGCCGCTCCGATACGGAATCCGATAAATGTCTGATCGCAACGCGTCCTACACGCGATCAGGCAACGTACGTCACATGACGGCAGGCAACCGATTCGCCGGGGCGGCCGTCTTCCCCTCCGGCCGGAACCTGCCCGGCGGGCGGATCTCCAGGGATGACGCACGGTCAAGATCCGAGCGCCGAAGTACCCCTTCCTGATGCCACGGCGACTCACTGTATGTAGCGCTATGGGT
Source organism: Streptomyces sp. NPDC048506 (assembly GCF_040651315.1). NCBI lineage: Bacteria > Bacillati > Actinomycetota > Actinomycetes > Kitasatosporales > Streptomycetaceae > Streptomyces > Streptomyces sp. NPDC048506. The sequence continues at coordinate 50,148 of NZ_JBEZIX010000022.1, read as the reverse complement.
GCGATTGGTTGTTATCGGGGGGTACAGATAGGGCTATTCTGGCGGGAAACAGCAGCGAAAGAGGGTTGAGGTGCCTGTGCCTGACGTCTCAGTAGTCGTCATCGTCTACAACGACGCCGACCGGTTGCCGACCGCGGTCCAGTCCGTACTGGACCAAACACTTCGGGACGTCGAGGTGGTGATCGTCGACGACTGCAGCACCGACCGTTCTTTCGATGTCGCGCAGCGCCTCGCGGCCACCCACCCCGGACGGGTCAGAGCCTTCCAGCTGCCGGAGAACAGCGGTGCGGGCGGCGAGCCGCGCAACGCCGGCATCCAGCACACCACGGGCCGCTATGTGATGTTCCTGGACAGCGACGACGTCCTGGAGGTCAATGCCTGCCGCAATATGCTGGAGGCCGCGGAGGAGAGCGGGTCGGACATCGTCTCCGGTCTGTGCGTCCGTCTGCACAAGGACACCCGTAACCAGAAGCGGGACGAGTGGTACTCCTGGCTGTATTCCACGACCCGCACACTGGAATCGGTCACCGAATTGCCGGACCTGTTCGTGTGGGACACCCTCTCCACCAACAAGTGTTATCGCCGCGATTTCCTCATCGAACACAATCTCCGTTTCCCCAAGGGGATGTTCTACGAGGACCTGATGTTTATCGCCGACGCCTATCTCGCGGCGCGGCGCATCACTCTGATTCCCAATCAGGTCTATTTCTGGCACGTGTTCGAGAAGGCCGCCGTGAAGTCGGTGACGAACCGGCGGCACGAAATGACGAACTATGCGCACCGGCTGGAGATCCACCAGCGCATCGACGCATTGCTGGCCGAGCGCGGGCTGACCGAGATGAAGCTCGCCAAGGACGTCAAATTCCTCAAGCACGACCTGGTGCTGCACCTGCGGGATCTGCCGTTCCGCGACGAGTCCTACCGCCGGGAGTTCGCCGAGCTCTCCCGGGACTACCTCGCCGGCATCGCCCCTGAGGCGTACGAGCGCGTCCAGCCGATCCAGGCGATCTGTGCGTACCTGCTCCAGCAGGGTGACTGGGACAACCTGATCCCGGCGGTCGACACGCTCATCAACCGCGACAAGGTCTCCTCGCCGCTCGCCGAGCACGACGGCCGGATCTACTGGTGCGGCGGCCACTTCGACGACGCGTTCGGCCGCGACGTGCTGGACGTGACCGACATCGGCTACCACGAGAAGCCGGTCAACCAGCTGTTCCTGCGCAACCAGCTGACCCGGTACGCCGAGTCCGGCCAGTCGGTCTCCCTGACCGGGCGGATCACCAATCCGCTCGGCGCCATCCCGCCGGGCGCCACGCTCAAGGCCGAGCTGGAGTTCAGCGCCCGCCGGCGCAGTCTCCAGTCCTTCCGCTTCCCGGTGCAGGTGGTGCGCCACGAGGGCGACGCCGTCCACTGGGAGGCCACCGCCGACCTCACCGCCAAGCTGCGCCCGCTGGGCATCGTCGACACCATCTGGGACGTACGGCTGCGCCTGGACGTGGACGGTGTGCGCACCACCACCCGGCTCACCGTCGCCGACACCCCGCTCACCGGCGGCCTGCCGGTCCGGCCGCGGCTGTCGCGGATGGTCGCCGATCACCTCCGGCCGCATGCGTCGGCCCGTGGGCACCTGGCGTTCGGCCTGGTCAGCGAGGGGCGTAGCGCCGAGCGGGTACAGGAGCTGATCACCCGCGGAGTGCGCGGCAGGCCGGGGACGCTGGCCAAGAGCGGCTACCGCAAGGCGAAGGACCTGCGCAGGAAGGTCACCTCCGGCGACAACAAGCTCCGCGCGTACCACGAGGTGTTCAGCCGGCTGCCGATCAAGAAGCGCACGGTGGTCTTCGAGAGCCACCTGGGCAAGCAGTACAGCGACAGCCCGCGCGCCATCTACGAGGAGATGCGGCGGCAGGGCCTGGACTTCGAGGCGATCTGGTCGTACGCCGGCTCCCCGAAGGACTTCCCCAAGGACGTCACGCTCGTCAAGCGCTGGTCGCTGGCGTACCTCAAGGCGCTGGCGCAGGCCGAGTTCTGGGTGGACAACCAGAGCTACCCGCTCAAGCTCAGCAAGCGCCCGGAGACCACCTACATCCAGACCTGGCACGGGTCGGCGCTGAAGAACATGGGCTTCGACCAGCCGGCGCTGAAGGCGCAGACCCGGCAGCAGCAGGCGGAGCAGCAGGCTTCGCTGGACCGCTTCGACCGCTTCCTGGTCCGTTCCGAGCACGATGTGCACACCCTCGCCAAGGCGTTCCGGCTCAAGGAGCGGACGCTGCTGCGGGTGGGCTACCCGCGCAATGACGCACTGGTGCGCACCCGGCAGCGGGAGGCGGACCTGGGACGGCGCGAACGCGGGGCGCTGGCCGCGGAGTTGGGCATTCCCGAGGACAAGACGGTGCTGCTTTATGCACCGACGTTCCGCAAGCACGGAGGGCGGCACGGGCGCTTCGCATTGCCCTTCGACGTGGAGCGTTTCGCCGACCAGTTCGGCGACAGCTTCGTCCTCCTGGTGCGCTCGCACTACCTCAATCACGTGGTGCTGCCACCGACCGTGCAGGGCCGGGTCATCGACGTCTCGGCGCGGCATGACGTGACGCCGATCCTGGAGCTGGCCGACGGGCTGATCACGGACTATTCGTCGGTGATGTTCGATTATGCGCTGCTCGATCGTCCGCTGGTGTTCTTCACCTACGACTACGACGAATACGTCCACGAGGGCCGTGGCACGTACTTCGATCTACTGGAGCACGCGCCGGGCCCGGTGGTCCGCACCGAGGACGAATTCCACGAGACGATCAAGTCGTTCGAGTCACAGGCGCTGGAATACGCGCAGAGCCGTAAGGAATTCGTCGCCAAGTTCGGAGAATACGACCGGGGCGACGCCGCCCGGAGCATCGTCGACCAGTTCTTTGCGCAGTGGAGCCGTTGATGACCAAGCCGTACGCAGCCGAGCCGCGGGACATCTTCTTCGTCTCCAACAGCGTCAACGAGATGGGCGGCATCACCAGTTGGTCGCACCAGATGGCGCGCCTGTTCAGCGAACGGGGGCACCGGGTGCACGTCGTCGGCATCGTGCCGCCGCCCGAGGGTCGGGCCCATGAGCTCGCCGACGACCTGCCGTTCGGGACCACCACGCTCTACGCCGAGCACCCGCCGAGCGTGCGTCCGGTGCGTGGCCTCAAGGACCGGCTCAACCTCGTCGAGCAGCGCCGCCGGGCCGCCCGGGAGGCCGGTATGCGCGAGCAGGCGGCCAAGATGAGCGCGCTGTTCCGGGCGGCCAAGCCGGGCGGGGTGGTGATCGTCACCCAGGTCTGGGCGATGGAGTGGGTCGCGCTGGCCGACACCGCCGGACTGACGGTGATCGGTATGAGCCATGAATCGTTCGAAACCTGTCGCAAGTCGTCCCGCTTCGGTCGCGTCAAGCGGTTTTACGAGGATGTCGACCGGATGCTGACGCTCACCCGCGAGGACGCCGACCGCTGGATCCGGCAGCGGATGGACAACGTCGGTTTCATGCCGAACCCGCTGCCGTTCTTCCCCGACGTGCCCTCGGACCGTTCCCACAAGTGCGTGGTGAGCATCGGCCGACTGCACGAGGAGAAGGGCGTCGACCTGCTGCTGGAGGCCTGGGCGAAGGTCGCGCCGCGGCACCCGGACTGGACGCTGCGGATCTACGGCTCCGGCGAGGAGGCGGAGGCGCTGCGCAAGTTGGCGGCGGAGCTGGGGGTGACCGACAGCATCGCGTGGATGGGGCGTACCAGCGATGTCCCCGGGGCGCTGCGGGAGAGCGCGGTGTTCGCGCTGAGCTCGCGCGGCGAGGGCTTCCCGCTGGCCCCCATGGAGGCCATGGCCACCGCGGTGCCGTGTGTGGCGTTCGACGTGGCGCCGGGCGTCCACGAGATCATCACGGACGGCGAGGACGGTCTGCTCGCCCCTCCGGGCAATGTCACCGAATTCGCCCGGCATCTCGACGCCCTGATGTCCGACAAGGACCTTCGGGACACGATGGGCGAAGCCGCGCGGGAGAACATCCAGCGCTTCTCCACGGATGAGATTGTCGAGCGCTGGGAGAGCCTCTTCGCGCTCATCGAGCGCTAGTCCGAGCCTTAGCGCATCAACCGCACAAAGCGAGGAGGGCCGCCGGCATTCACCGGCGGCCCTCCTCGTTGAATTTTCAGTCAATCGCCTGTCTTTGGCCCGCTGCTCGCGGGAGTGCCCGGAGCCGGACTTGAACCGGCACGGCCCGTAGGCCAGCGAGGTTTAAGCTCGCCGTGTCTGCATTCCACCATCCGGGCCTGGGATCCCCCATGCCACCTCAAAGAGGGCAGCACGAGCGTAGCCCGCAGGGCACGACGCAGATCGGCCACTCATCCCGAGGTTGTCTTATTTTATTGGCAACTGAGGGTGCATCAGCGCTGGGTACAGGCCTTCGGCACATGCCTGAGGCCCACTTATGCCAGACCCCCCCGCGGCGCAAATTCGTGCCCGAATTGACGGAAACTCGACGCACCCCTCGACGCGCCCCTCACCCCCACGGGGGGCCGGCCCCGACCGACCCCCGTGGGGCGGCGGCGTCAGGGTTCGTCTCCTCCCCAGGGATGACCGGGCGATCTACGGCTACGTCCCTGGTGTGGTCAAGGACGGTCACAGGGGTTGACGTCCGGCCCCCTTCTCCTGGCCCACGATGGAAACCGTTCGCTCGACGTCCGCGGCCCGCCGTCCCGGCCACCCGCGGACCAGATGGTCCCTCGTCCCGACAGGAGCTCCTTCCCGTGACCACCACCCACTCCGGCGTCTCCACCGCCAGCCGCGCCACCGCGGTGGCCGCCCGCGCCACGGATCTCACCAAGGTCTACGGACAGGGCGAGACCCAGGTGGTCGCCCTGGACGCGGTCTCCGTCGACTTCCGACAGGCCCAGTTCACCGCGATCATGGGCCCCTCCGGGTCCGGCAAGTCGACCCTGATGCACTGCATGGCGGGGCTGGACTCCATCTCCGGCGGCTCCGCCCGGATCGGCGACGTCGAACTGACCGGCCTGAAGGACAAGAAGCTCACCCAACTGCGGCGCGACAAGATCGGCTTCGTCTTCCAGGCGTTCAACCTGCTGCCGACCCTCAGTGCCCTGGAGAACATCACCCTCCCCATGGACATCGCCGGCCGTAAGCCGGACCGTGCCTGGCTGGACCGCGTGGTGGAGACGGTCGGCCTGAGCGGCCGCCTCAAGCACCGGCCCAGCCAGCTCTCCGGCGGCCAGCAGCAGCGGGTCGCGGTCGCCCGCGCGCTCGCCTCCCGTCCCGAGATCATCTTCGCCGACGAGCCCACCGGGAACCTCGACTCCCGCTCCGGCGCCGAGGTGCTCGGCTTCCTGCGCAACTCCGTGCGCGAACTGGGCCAGACCGTGGTGATGGTGACCCACGACCCGGTCGCCGCCTCCTACGCGGACCGCGTGGTCTTCCTCGCCGACGGCCGGATCGTCGACGACATGCCCAACCCGACCGCCGACATGGTGCTGGAGCGGATGAAGGGCTTCGACGCCAAGGGCCGCACGAGCTGACCCGTAGCAGCCGCCACCCCTCCTTAGGACCTCTTCTCCAGGACTGACCCATCATGTTCCGTACCGCCTTGCGCAACGTGCTTGCGCACAAGGCCCGGCTGCTGATGACCGTCCTCGCCGTCATGCTCGGCGTGGCCTTCGTCTCCGGCACCCTGGTCTTCACCTCGACCATCTCCGACGCGTTCCAGGCCAGCTCCCAAAAGGGCTACGACAACGTCGACGTCGCCATCCAGCCGCGGTCCTCGGACAGCGGCAACGGCGCGCCCGGCGCGACCCCCACGCTCGACCAGAAGCTGCTCGATGCCACCGCCGGGGTGCCCGGCGCCGCCTCCGTGACCGGCACCGTCTCCGGCTTCACCGCCATCGCCGACAAGAAGGGCGAGTTGATCGGCGACGGCTTCTCCACCCTCGGCGGCAACTACTTCCCCGGCAAGGACGGCAAGGACGCCCGCTACCCGATGCGCAGCGGCGTCGCCCCCCAGGGCGCGCACGAGTTCGCGCTGGACGCGCACACCGCGGACAAGGCCGGCTACCGGGTCGGCGACACCGTCCGGATCTCCGTCGACGGTCCGGTCCGTGAGCAGAAGCTGACCGGCGTCTTCACCACCGACGACGGCACGGTCGCGGCCGGTGGCAGCCTCGCGCTGTTCGACACCCCGACCGCCCAGAAGCTGTTCGCCACCCCCGGTCAGTTCAGCGAGATCGACGTCAAGGCCGTGCCCGGCACCTCCCAGACGGCCCTGAAGGCCGCGGTGGACAAGGTCCTGCCCAAGGGCGGCGCCGAGGCCACCACCGGCAGGCAACTCGCCGACGAGCAGGCGAAGATGATCGCCGAGAGCATGGACGGCATGAAGACCGGCCTGCTGGTCTTCGCCGGTATCGCGCTCTTCGTCGGCGTCTTCATCATCGCCAACACCTTCACCATGCTGGTCGCCCAGCGCACCAAGGAGCTGGCGCTGCTGCGCGCGGTCGGCGCGAGCCGCCGTCAGGTGACCCGCTCGGTGCTGATCGAGGCGTTCGTCGTCGGCGCGGTCGCCGCGGTCACCGGACTGGCCGCCGGCGTCGGCATCGGCGCCGGTCTGCGCGCCCTGATGAGCAGCACCGGCGCCACCGTTCCGGACGGCCCCCTGGTGGTCTCCCTCTCGACCGTCCTGATCTCGCTGCTCGTCGGCATCGTCATCACCGTGCTGGCCGCCTGGCTGCCGGGCCGCCGCGCGGCGAAGATCCCGCCGGTCGCCGCGATGAACAGCGTGCACGCCGCCGCCACCACCAAGTCGCTGGTGGTCCGCAACACCATCGGTGCGCTGTTCGCCGGCGCCGGTTGCGCGGGTGTGCTCGTCGCCACCGGGATGTCCGACGGCAAGGCCATGATGGCCGGCGGAGCGGCGGTACTGCTGATCGGCGTCTTCATCCTGACGCCGCTGCTGTCCCGTCCGCTGATCGCCCTGGCCACGCCGGTGCTGCGGGCCTTCGGGATCTCCGGCAAGCTCGCGCGGCAGAACGCGGTCCGCAATCCGCGCCGCACCGCCGCCACCGCCTCCGCTTTGATGGTGGGACTGACGCTGATCACCGGCCTGACGGTGATCGCGGGCAGCGTGCAGAAGGGCATCGACAAGATGGCCACCGACGCGCTCAAGGCCGACTACGTCGTCTCCATGGCCAGCCACACGCCGCTCTCGCCCGACGTGGCGAAGAAGCTCGCCGGTCTGGACGGGGTCACCGCCTCCAGCCCGCTGCGCAACTCCCCGGCCCGGATCGGCACCAGGACCACGTACCTGACCGGCGTCAACGGCAAGGACTTCGGCAAGCTCACCCAGCTCGACTTCGTCCACGGCTCGCTGGGCGAACTGCACGGTGGCCGGGCCGTGGTGGACGACGCCACCGCCGAGATGAAGGGCTGGCGGCTCGGCTCCCGCTTGCCGGTGACGTTCGAGGACGGCAAGAAGGGGACGCTGACCGTCTCCGGTGTCTACCGGGGCAACGACCTGATCCACGGCATCCTCCTGGACAACGCCACCCTGGCCCCGCACCAGAAGCAGATCACCGATATGCAGGTGATGGTCAAGACCAAGGACGGCGCCACCGACGCCGCCAAGGACTCGCTGGTCACGGCGCTCGGCAAGAACCCGGCGATCACCGTCGCCGACAAGAAGGACGTCTCCGACGGCATCGCCCAGATGTTCAACCTGATGCTGAACATGCTCTACGGGCTGCTGGCCATGGCCGTGATCGTCGCGGTGCTCGGCGTCATCAACACCCTGGCGATGTCGGTCTTCGAGCGCTCCCAGGAGATCGGGATGCTGCGGGCCATCGGCCTGGACCGCCGCGGCATCAAGCGGATGGTCCGCCTGGAGTCGCTGGTGATCTCCCTCTTCGGCGGGGTCCTCGGCATCGGCCTGGGCGTGTTCTTCGGCTGGGCGGCCGGTGAACTGATCGGCGGCTCGCTGCCGACGTACGAACTGGTCCTGCCCTGGGGCCGGATGGGCGTCTTCCTGGCGCTCGCCGCCCTGGTCGGCGTGCTCGCCGCGCTGTGGCCCGCCCGCCGGGCGGCCAAGCTGAACATGCTGGCCGCCATCAAGGCGGAGTAGTCGGTGCGGTGCGCCGGGTCCGGACGGGCCCGGCGCACCGGTGCGTCAGCCCGTCCAGGAGCGCGCCCGCAGCGGCATCCCGGCCGACCCCGAATCCGGCGTCCGCACCGCCAGCACCTGGTTGACCCCTATGCGGTTCCGCTCGAACGACAGGGCGGAGGCCGCCATGTACAGCCGCCAGACCCGGGCCCGGCCCGGGGACGTGAGCCGCGCCGCCCGGTCCCAGTGGGCCTCCAGGTTGGCGACCCAACTGCGCAGCGTCAGCGCGTAGTGCTCCCGGATCGCCTCCACGTCCCGCACCTCGAAGCCGGCCTCCTCCAACTGGCCGACCGTCCGGCCGACCGGCGCCAGCTCACCGTCCGGGAAGACGTAGCGGTCGATGAACTCGTCGACGCGGTAGGCCTCCTCGTCCGCCAACGGCCGCCGCGCGATCTGGTGGTTCAGCAGCCGGCCACCGGGCCTGAGCAGGGCGTACAGCGCGCTCGCGTACTCCGCGTACTGCGTCCGGCCGACGTGCTCGGCCATCCCGATCGAGGAGACCGCGTCGAACGGCTCGTCATGGATCTCGCGGTAGTCCTGCACCCGGATCTCGACCCGGTCGGTGAGCCCGGCCTCGGCGACCCGCTTGCGGGCGTACGTCGCCTGCTCCTCGGAGAGGGTGATGCCGACCGCCCGCACGCCGTACTCGCCGGCTGCGTGCAGCACCATCGAGCCCCAGCCGCAGCCCACGTCCAGCAGCCGCTGCCCCTCCGTGAGGCCGAGCTTGCGGCAGATCAGGTCCAGCTTGTCGCGCTGGGCGTCCTCCAGGGTCGCCCCGGGGTCCTCCCAGTACGCGCACGAGTAGACCATCGAGGGGCCCAGCACCAGCTCGTAGAAGTCGTTGCCGACGTCGTAGTGGTGGCTGATGGCTTCCTTGTCGCGCCGCAGGGTGTGCAGCGGTCCACGGCGCCGCCGGAGCTCCTCGGCGGGCGGTGTCGGCGGTACGGGGGCGCCGGCCAGCGACAGCGCCTCGCGCACGGCGGCACGGACCTCCGGCCGGGCCAGGGCCCGCAGGCCGGCGGCGCGCTGCGGTGCGGGGGTGGCGGCGCGCTCCCAGAGCAGCCCGGCGAGCCGGTCGAGCGCTTCGTAGAGGTCGCCTTCGACGTCGATGTCACCGGCCACCCAGGCGCGGGCCAGGCCCAGTTCGCCGGGCTTGAACAGCATCCGGCGCAGTGCGCGGCGGTGGCGGATGACGAGGACCGGGGCGCCCGGCGGGCCGGACTCGCTGCGGTCCCAGGCCCGGATCCGTACCGGCAGCGGGGCTCCCAGCACCTCCTCTGCGAGCTTGGTGAGCCGTCCAGCGGCGTCGGCCATGTCGCACACCTCCGTGTTGACGAGTCGGGCACTCGGGCGAAGAAAGATTCACCCGCCACGTAAACGTCAAGTGGGCGCCCGGATAATCCCGTTCGCCTGCTAGAGAACCGCAAACCGCCCGGTATTCGCCAGAGCGGACACGCCAAAGGGCGCCCGCCCCACGGATGGCGGACGCCCTTCGGGCTGGTCGGAGTACGCGGTACCCGACCGGGAAATCAGGAGGCCTTGGCCTTCGGCTTGTCGCCGGAGCCGGCCGCGGCCGGAGCGGGGGCCGGCTTGGCCGCCTCGTAGAACTCCTCGCGGGGGTTCTCCATGGCGCCGAGCGAGACGACCTCGCGCTTGAGGAACATGGCCAGCGTCCAGTCGGCGAAGACCCGGATCTTGCGGTTGAACGTCGGCATCGCCATGCCGTGGTACGCGCGGTGCATGTACCAGGCGAGACGGCCCTTGAGCTTGATCTTCATCTTGCCGACGACGATCATCGCGACGCCCTTGTGCAGGCCCAGACCGGCGACCGCACCCTTGTTGGCGTGGCTGTACTCCGTCTGCGGGAAGCCCCGCATGCCGGAGACCACGTTGTCGCCGAGGACCTTGGCCTGCCGCAGCGCGTGCTGCGCGTTCGGCGGGCACCAGGCGTTCTCGTTGCCGTTCTTGCGGCCGACCAGGTCCGGGACCTGGGCGTTGTCGCCGGCGGCCCAGATGTAGTCGGTGCCCTGCACCTGGAGGGTGGGGGCGGTGTCGACGTGACCGCGCGGGCCGAGCGGCAGGCCGTAGCGGGCCAGCGCCGGGTTGGGCTTGACGCCCGCGGTCCACACGATGGTGTTGGAGTCGACCTCAAGGCCGTTGTTGAGCTTGACGTGGCCGTCGACGCAGGAGTCCATGCCGGTCTTGAGGTAGACCTCGACGCCGCGGGACTCCAGGTGCTCCTTGCCGTAGGAGCCGAGCTTGGGGCCGACCTCGGGGAGGATCTTGTCGGCCACGTCGACGAGCAGGAAGCGCATGTCCTCGCGCTTCACGTTCTTGTAGTACTTCGCGGCGTCGCGGGCCATGTCCTCGACCTCGCCGACGGTCTCCGCACCGGCGAAGCCACCACCGACGAAGACGAAGGTGAGCGCCTTGCGGCGGACCTCTTCGTCGGTCGTGGAGTCGGCCTTGTCCAGCTGCTCCAGGACGTGGTTGCGCAGGCCGATGGCCTCCTCGATGCCCTTCATGCCGATGCCGTTCTCGGCCAGGCCGGGGATCGGGAAGGTGCGGGAGACCGCGCCGAGCGCGACGACCAGGTAGTCGAAGGGCAGCTCGTACGCCTCGCCGACCAGCGGGGCGATCGTGGCGACCTTGCGGTCCTGATCGATGGTGGTGACCCGGCCGGTGAGGACCTCCGCCTTGGGGAGCACGCGTCGCAGCGGGACGACGACATGCCGGGGGGAGATGCTGCCGGCGGCGGCTTCGGGCAGGAAGGGCTGATAGGTCATGTACGACCGCGGGTCGACGACCGTGACGGTCGCCTCGCCGTAGCGCATCTTCTTGAGGATGCGCCGAGCTGCGTACAGGCCTACGTACCCACCGCCTACTACGAGGATCCTGGGACGCTCCGTGGTGCTCATGCAATCGAGTATCCACCCCCACATGGGGGGTCGCTCGTGAGCCCCTTCACAAGGACCCAAGGGGTATCTGCTACACTCCGCCGGCTTCGTGACGGACGCCATAGTGCAGAGTGGAACCACCACAGTGTGCGAGGCGTTGGAGACCCCCGTTGATCAGGCCTTGTCGGCCCTCAGGCGGCCGAACCACACCCTCCGGGAGTCCTCCGTCAACGCGCCGTGACCCACGCAATCTCCGGGTCGAAGGGTCTTAGGACCTTCGAATGAGGGTCGGACGATCAGATTGTTCGCCCAACAGGAGGCTTTTTCATGTGAAGGATTTCACGAACCTTTTTTCCCAAGCCCCCCGCAGAGGCCCCTCGGACCCCCTGAAAGCCGCTCGGACGGGCGTTGCGCCCGCTCAAAAGCCGGGTCGGCAGGGGCCGTTCACCCCCGCCGACCGCCCGCACCATCAGCCGGCGAGGACACAGCTCCAGGCGATTCCGTCCAGAATGTCGTGTTCGCTGACCACGACCTCCTCGGCGCCCGTCCGCTCCATGATCGACAGCAGTACCAGCGCGCCCGCAGCGATCACGTCGACCCGGCCCGGGTGCATCACGGGGATGGCCGCCCGCTCGGCGTGGGTGGAGGCCAGCAGGTGCTCGGTGATCTCGCGGACCTCGGCCAGCGAGATCCGGGAGTGGTGGATGGCCTCGGAGGCGTAGTGGTCCAGGCCCAGCGCGATACCGGCGACCGTGGTCACCGAGCCGGCCAGCCCCACCAGGGTGGCGGCCTCGCCCAGCGGCACGGCCTCCTCGGCCCGGTCCAGCGCCGCGGCGATGTCGGCCTTCATCGCGGTGATCTGCGCCGGGGTCGGCGGGTCGCTGATCTCTCCGCCGTGCACCAGGTGCCGCTCGGTCATCCGTACGCAGCCGACGTCGACCGAGCGCGCGGCCCGTACGGTCTCCGCACCGAGGACGAACTCGGTCGAGCCGCCGCCGATGTCCACCACCAGGAACGGCTTGGCCATGTCCTCGCGTCCGGCGAGCTCCTTGGTGGCGCCGTTGAAGGAGAACTCCGCCTCCTGGTCGCCGGTGATCACCTCGGGCTCCACGCCCAGGATGTCCACCACGCCACGGACGAAGTCCGCACGGTTCTCCGCGTCCCGGGAGGCCGAGGTCGCCACGAAGCGGACCTGCTCCGCCTCCAGGCCCTTGATCACCGCGGCGTACTCCCGGCAGGCCGCGAAGGTGCGCTCCAGCGCCTCGGGCGCCAGTCGCCCGGTGCGGTCCACGCCCTGGCCCAGCCGGACGATCTGCATCCGGCGGTCGAGCTCCTTCAGCTCGCCGGTCTCCGGGTCCACGTCCGCGACCAGCAGGCGGATGGAGTTGGTACCGCAGTCGATGGCGGCGACGCGCTTCACTCGGACTTCCCCTCGTCGGTGTCGGTGCACGGACTCACGCACGGCCCCTTCTTCCACCACTCCGGCAGCATCGCGAGCGCCTCGTCACCGAGCGGGTTGACGCCCGGCCCGGCCGCCAGCGAGTGGCCGACGAGGACGTGCAGGCACTTGACCCGGTCCGGCATGCCGCCGGCGCTCGGGAAGCCCGCCAGCACCTCGATGGCGTCCCGCCGACGAATGTAGTCCTCGTGCGCCGCGCGGTAGGCGGCGGCAAGCGCAGGGTCGGTCGCCAGCCGCTCGGACATCTCCTTCATCACGCCGTTCGCCTCCAGCGTGCCGATCGCGGAGGCCGCGCGGGGGCAGGTGAGGTAGTAGAGCGTGGGGAAGGGTGTGCCGTCCTCCAGGCGCGGCGCGGTCTCGACGACGTCCGGCTGGCCGCAGGGGCAGCGGTGCGCGATGGCGCGCAGTCCGCGCGGCGGGCGGCCAAGCTGCTCCTTGAAGGCGGCGATGTCCGCGGCGGTGGGCTCGGTGGGCTCGGTCTGGGGCGGAGGGGTTTCCATGGGTGCTTTCGGTGAGGTGGTGGTGAGCGGCGGTACGGGCCGTTGCTGTCGACAGTACGGGCTGCCGCGCACGGACGGTACGGACCCCGGCGGGGCACCCCCTACGGGGCGACTAGCGCCGGTCGGCCGCGTCGACGGTGCTCCACAGGTTCTCGTACCAGGGGGGCTGCGCCGCCCGCGGCCCCCTGGGAGCGGCGGCGGAGCCGGAGCCGTCCTGGACGATGTATCCGGTCTCGCCCGGCACCACGTAGTGCAGATGCCGACGGGCCTGCTGGCGCACGTACTCCGGGTCCTGCCAGCGGGCCTTCTGCTCGCGCAGCCGGTCGAGCGCGGCGCCGACGTCCTGGGCCTTGCGGCGCTGGTCGGCGATGTCGGAGCGCTGGGAGACGTACTGCCTTATCGGGTACGCGAGTGCGACCACCAGGGAGCACATCACCAGCGCCAGCAGGGCGGCGCGGCCGGTGAGGCGGTTGCGGCGGGCCGGGCGGGCTCGGTAGACGCGGGCGGCGGCCTGCTCGCCGAGCGCCTTGAGTCGGGTCGCGGTCGAGAACCGGTCCGCGGGCACGTCGTCTCCCCTCCACTTGCTGACGCCTCAACTGCCGAAGCAGGTACGTCCCCGGCAACGGTACGGGACCGTTGCCGGGGACGTGAGCAGACTGGCTCGCGCTCAGCCCTTGCTGTCCTTACTGGTTCGCGGAGCGAAACCGCGGGAAGGCGCTGCGGCCGGCGTACACCGCGGCGTCGTCGAGGATCTCCTCGATGCGCAGCAGCTGGTTGTACTTGGCGACGCGCTCGGAGCGGGCCGGGGCGCCGGTCTTGATCTGGCCGCAGTTGGTGGCGACGGCGAGGTCGGCGATGGTGACGTCCTCGGTCTCGCCGGAGCGGTGCGACATCATGCACTTGAAGCCGTTGCGCTGGGCCAGCTCGACGGCGTCCAGGGTCTCGGTCAGCGAACCGATCTGGTTGACCTTCACCAGCAGCGCGTTGGCGGAGCCCTCCTCGATGCCGCGGGCGAGGCGCTCGGGGTTGGTGACGAAGAGGTCGTCGCCGACCAGCTGGACCTTGGCGCCGAGCTTGTCGGTGATGACCTTCCAGCCGGCCCAGTCGTCCTCGAACAGCGGGTCCTCGATGGAGACCAGCGGGTACGCGGAGACGAGCTCCTCGTAGTACTCCGTCATCTCGGCGGCGGAGCGCTCCTTGCCCTCGAAGACGTACTTGCCGTCCTTGTAGAACTCGGAGGCGGCGACGTCCAGGGCGAGGGCGATGTCCTGACCGGGGGCGTAGCCGGCCTGCTTGATGGCCTCCAGGATGAGGTCCAGGGCCTCGCGGTTGGAGCCCAGGTTGGGGGCGAAGCCGCCCTCGTCACCGAGGCCGGTGGACAGACCGCGCTCCTTCAGGACCTTCTTGAGGGTGTGGTAGACCTCGGCGCCCCAGCGCAGCGCCTCGGAGAAGGACTCCGCGCCGATCGGGGCGATCATGAACTCCTGGATGTCCACGTTGGAGTCGGCGTGCGAGCCGCCGTTCAGGATGTTCATCATCGGGACGGGCAGGATGTGCGCGTTCGGGCCGCCGAGGTAGCGGAACAGCGGGAGGTCGCTGGCCTCCGAGGCGGCGTGCGCGACGGCGAGGGAGACGCCGAGGATGGCGTTGGCGCCGAGCGAGCCCTTGTTGTCGGTGGCGTCCAGGTCGAACATCGCCTGGTCGATCAGCCGCTGCTCGGTCGCGTCGTAGCCGACGAGCTCCGGGCCGATCTGCTCGATGACGGCCAGGACGGCCTTCTCGACGCCCTTGCCGAGGTAGCGGTTCGGGTCGCCGTCGCGGAGCTCGATGGCCTCGAAGGCGCCGGTGGAGGCACCGGACGGGACGGCGGCACGGCCCGTGCTGCCGTCGTCGAGGCCGACCTCGACCTCGACCGTGGGATTACCTCGCGAGTCGAGAATTTCGCGGGCTACGACGACGTCGATGGACGGCACGTTGTCTCCTTCATGGGTGTCTGGAGTTCTCCGGCATGAGCCTAACGGCCCCGGGCGCGTCCGCTTGCCCTCGGCCCGCTCCGTGGGACGGAATTACGGAACAAAGAACGCAAAGGCGCAGTTCATCGGGCGTTCTCCGCATTGTTCGCTGAGCGGGAAAAACCGCGGGACGTAGCAGGTCACCGGCGTGTGCATCCCGGGCGCGCGGAGAGTGCGAGCAGCCCCGCCGGGGTGCGCCGGGGGGAGGGCGCGCCCCGGCGGGGCTGTCTCAGGGGGAACTCACGGGAAACCGGCCGGACGGGACCGGGTGCCCGCCGGGGCCGGTGGGGGTCCCGGCGCGGGACGGCTCAGACGCTGAGCTTCTGACCCGGGAAGATCAGGTTCGGGTTGCCGCCGACGACCGACTTGTTGGCCGCGTAGAGCGCCTTCCAGTTGGTGCCGTGCGCCTTGGCGATCTTCGCGAGGGTGTCACCCGGCTTGACGGTGTAGGTGCCCTGACCGTCGGACTTCTTCGCCTCGGACTTCTTCGGGGCCGGCTGCGCCTTCTCGGCCTTGGGGGCCGGGGTGGACTTCCGCACGGCGTCGTCGCTCTTCTGCGGCGCGGACTTGGTCTGCGCGGGCGCGCTGGTGTCCAGGTCGGGGGACGGGCCACCGGCGGTCAGGCCGCCGGCACCGGCGCAGGACCAGGCGCCCGGGCCCTGGATGGCGAGGAGCTTCTCGGCGACGGCGATCTGCTGGGACTTGGTGGCCAGGTCGGCGCGCGCCGCGTACTGGGTGCCACCGGCGGCGGCCCAGCTGGAGTTGGAGAACTGAAGGCCACCGTAGTAGCCGTTACCGGTGTTGATCGACCAGTTCCCGCCGGACTCGCACTGGGCGACCTTGTCCCAGGTGGCGACGGAGGCGGCGGAGGCGGAGGTGGCGCCCATCAGCGGGACGGCCACGGCGGCACCGGCGACACCGGCGAGGGTGGCGACGCGGACGGCCTTGGAGGGACGACGGTGCTTGCCCTTGTTGATCAGCATGGTTCGTTCGTTTCCTCACCGACGCCTACGAGGTGAGCTGTCGGGTTCGGACTGTGAGTGGCCCGGCCGGTGCGTCGAACGCACCGGGCTTCACCCCAAGCCGGCTGACCCGCTGTCACGGGCCGGGCCGGCACTTACCTTGGTTCCCCCGCTCCTGCCTTCGGCGCTTGCGCGTCAACTGCCTCCGATCACCGGCAGGACTCGGCGTGTGATCGGAGGGGCCCGCTTTGGCGAGCGGTCATGACCGTAAGCAGTAATCCCCTTGGTGTTCAAACCCCATCATCTGAACCAAGTTGACCGCTTTTGATCACAGGATGGTCACATATCCGCAGGTGGGACAGGGTCCGACGACACCGGACGGACCGGGGTTCACCGGGCGCAAAGAGACCCTTGTCTCACTTTCGCCAAAACGGACGAAGGCCGCGAACTAGCCTTGCGCATTCCCGAGATCGAGCCGCTGCCCCGGCTGGATCAGGTCCGCGTCGGCGCCGATGACGCCCTCGTTGCGCTCGTAGAGCGCGGGCCAGCCGCCGGGCAGCCGGTGCGCCGTGGCGATGGCTGACAGGCTGTCACCCGGGCGCACGGTGTAGTCGCCGTCGGCCGCCGGGTCCGTGCGGGGCGCATCGTCGCCGCGCGAGGCGTGCCGGCCGCCGGCGGAGCGCCCGCCGTCCCCGTCGGTGTCATCGACGTCGCCGCGGTGCTTGCCCTTGGGGGGCACCTGGTGCGGGGTGCCGGAGGTGTCCGTACGGCTGCCGCCGTCGGACGGCCCGTCGGGGTCGGACGATCCCTTGTCGTCCGATGACCCGGCACCGTCGGACGATCCCGTGCCGTCGGTCGATCCGGTGGCGTCGGTCGATCCGGCGGCGTCGGACGGGTCGCCGGTACGGGACGGGTCACCGGGGCGGGAGGCGCCGTCGCCGTCGCCGTCGTGGCCCGGCGCCTTGGAGCCGGAGGACCCGTGGTCGTGGTCCGGGCGCCGGGAGGCGTCGTCGGAGCCGGAGGTGTCGGAGGCGGAGGGCGAGGGCGTCGCGTCGGACGGCCGGTCGGACGGCTCGTCACCGTTCTCGCCCTGGTTGCCCGACGGGTCCCAGGAACGGTCCGGGTCGACCCCACGGTCCACGGGGTCGGGCAGCGGAGTGCTGGCGTTGCCCGGGTCGACCTGCGGTGCGCGGCCGTCCTTGGTCAGCCCGGCGTTCACCGCGCAGCTCGGCCAGGCGTCCGGGCCCCGGTCGTCGAGGATCGACTCGGCCACCGCGATCTGCTGGGCGCGACTGGCGAGGTCGGGGCGCGAGGCGTAGGCGCCGCCGCCGTAGTCGTCCCACATCTGCTGGGTCAGCTGTAGCCCGCCGTAGAAGCCGTTGCCCGAGGCCGCGCTCCACACCCCGCCGCTCTCGCACTGGGCGACCTTGTCCCAGGTGGCCGTGTCGGCGGCGTGCGCACCGCTGGCGGAGAGCAGGGGCAGTGCGAGCCCTGCGCCGGTCACTCCCGCCGTGACAAAGATGGCCGGTGCCTGACGGGGGCGTCGGTGTCGGCCGTTCCCGGAACGCATGCGGATGCCTTTCGCGCGGCGGTTGAGTTGTTCGGCGACCGACCGGGTCCTCGACTGGATGTTCGGGAAGCGTTGATCGCCGGTGGAAAAGTAACCGGGGTCACGGGTAGTCACAAGCCGGTGTAGCGCAGATCACGTTAAGGTCACGTGGCTGACGTTGCGTCAGTTCGCGTCCCGGCGCTGGTCAGGACCGCTCGGGCGTGAACTCCACCGGAAGCGACCGCAGTCCGCGCATGATGAGCCCGCCGCGCCAGCGCAGGGCGTCCGGATCCCCGGCCAGCCGGAGGTCCGGGAGTCGGGTCAGCAGGGTCGCGAGCGCGGTCTGCCCTTCGAGCCGGGCGAGCGGTGCGCCCAGGCAGTAGTGGATGCCGTGGCCGTACCCCAGGTGCTGGTTGTCGCGTCGGGTCAGATCGAGCACGTCCGGTTCGACGAAGCGTGACGGGTCGCGGTCCGCGGCGGCCAGCACGACCAGGACGGGATCGCCCTCGGCGATCCGCGCTCCGCCGAGCGTCAGGTCCTCGGTCGCGAACCGCCAGGTGGCCAGCTCCACCGGACCGTCGTAGCGGAGCAGCTCCTCCACCGCGGTGCCGAGCAGATCGGTGTCGCCCGCCGCGATCGACTTCTGGAGCAGCTCGCGCTGGGCAGGGTGGCGCAGCAGGGCGTAGGTGCCGTTGCCGATGAGGTTGACGGTGGTCTCGAAGCCGGCGAAGAGCAGGATGAACGCCATCGCGGCGGCCTCGTTCTCGGTGAGGTGCTCACCGTGGTCGGAGGCCCGGATCAGCCCGGAGATCAGGTCGTCGGCGCCCTCTTCCCGCAGGGCGTCGCGCTTGCGGTGGATCAGCTCGGCGAGGTAGCCGCGCATCTTCTTCACGGAGCGGGCCACCCCGCCCCGCGGCCCCCCGCCGTGCCGGATCATCATGCCGGCCCAGTCCCGGAAGTCGTCCTGGTCCTCGGCCGGTACCCCCAGCAGATCGCAGATCGCGTAGATCGGCAGCGGGAACGCGAACTCGTGGATGAGGTCGGCCGAGCCCTTCGCCGCGAACCGGTCGATGAGGCGGTCGGTCAGCTCCTGGACCCGCGGCTCGAACGCCGCCACCCGGCGCGGGGTGAACGCCTTCGACACCAGCCGGCGCAGCCGGGTGTGGTCGGGCGGGTCGATGTTGAGCAGATGCGTCATCAGGTTGGCGCTGCGCTCGCCGGGGATGCCGACCTTGCCCTTGCCGTGCGCGGACTCGCTGTGGTGCACCGGGTTCTTCGACAGCCGGGCGTCGGCGAGCGCCTGCCGGGCCTCGGTGTAGCGGGTGACCAGCCAGGCCTCCACCCCGCTGGGCAGCGCCGTCCGGTGCACCGGCGCGTGCTCGCGCAGCCAGGCGTACGCGGGGTACGGGTCGGCGGCGAACTCCCAGGTGAACAGCTCGGGGGCGGGCGGGACGGGCGTCGTGCCGGCGGCCGCGGGGCAGCCCGCGGGGGCCGCGACCGGGGCCTTTGCCGGCGCCGTGCCGGCGGCCGGACCGGGTATGGATGCGGAGGTGGCATCGGGCTCGTGGTGCACCTTCCGACCGTAACCGCTGGGCGCACCGCGCTGCTCCGACGGACCGTCGCCGGGGCCGCGGAGGGGAGACCCCTACGGCGCCGCCCGGCCCTCCGGCTCCCCGTCCACCCCCAGCCCCGCCAGGAACGCCAGCGCCGCCGGCGACGGGCCGAGGGCGCTCCACACCACCCGCTCGGTGCGCTCGGGCGCCGGCCGCGCCCGGACCGTGTGCAGCCCCGCCAGCTCGGAGGCGACGGCCTCCGGGACCATGCCGACGCCCAGCCCCGCCCGCACCAGCTTCGCCAGGAACTCCACGGTGGTCACCTCGAACGCCACCTCCGAGGTCAGCCCCGCCGCCCGGAACGCCTCGTCGCGCTGCCGCCGGGCCGCCGACCCCGCCGTGAAGTCGACGAAGGTCTCGCGCGCCAGCCGCGACAGCGTGGTCCACTCCTGGTCGGCCAGCGGATGCCCCGGCGGCACCACCGCCACCAGCTCCCCCCGCGACAGCTCCTTCTCCCGCACGCCGACGGTGCGCGCGCCGGGCACCAGCCCGACGAAGGCGACGTCCAGCGCGCCGTCCCGCACCCGCTCGATCAGCGGATCGCTCATCTCCATCAGCAGGCTGATCCGCACCTGCGGATAGCGGGCACGGAACGCGCCCAGCTCACGGGCGAGATCGACGGCCGAGACGGCCGAGATCGCCCCCACCGCCAGCCGGCCGCGCACCTCACCGGTCGCCGCCGCCACCTCGGCCCGGGCTCGTTCGGCCGCGTGCAGCGCCTGCCGGGCGACCGGTACGAACGCCTCGCCCGCCGCGGTCAGCCGCACGCTCCGGCTCGTCCGGTCGAAGAGCCGCGCGCCGAGCTCCTTCTCCAGCCGGGCGATCTGATGGCTGAGCGCGGACTGCACCACGTGGCAGCGCTCGGCGGCCCGGGTGAACCCACCGGTCTCGGCGACCGCGACCACGTACCTCATCTGCTGCAACTCCATGCCCGCCGATGCTAACGGGATCGATCTCTTTTCACGATGGATGTGATGACAACGATGTGTTGGACTCATCGATGGATCCGGGCCCAGGCTGGAGGGTGCCCGCCGCCGAGGTGGCCGCGGGCGGTTGTCAGGGGAGGACCGTTATGAGAACTGTCGGCACGGGAACCGTCGACGCGCCCGGGGCGAGCGGCACCGGCGGACCGGGGCGCGGCACGCTGCTGCTGATGTCGGTCGCCGCCGGCCTGTCCGTCGCCGGCAACTACTTCGCCCAGCCGCTGCTGGACGTCATCGGTCGCGATCTCGGGCTGCCGTCCGCCACCGCCGCGCTGGTGGTGACCGTCGCCCAGATCGGCTACGGCCTCGGTCTGCTGCTGCTCGTC
Source organism: Streptomyces sp. NPDC048506 (assembly GCF_040651315.1). NCBI lineage: Bacteria > Bacillati > Actinomycetota > Actinomycetes > Kitasatosporales > Streptomycetaceae > Streptomyces > Streptomyces sp. NPDC048506. The sequence goes on along the minus strand of NZ_JBEZIX010000022.1, from coordinate 29,671 downwards.
CCCCTCGGCGACCTGCTGGAGCGCCGCCGGCTGGCCGTCACGCTGTGCGCGGCGACGGCGGTGTTCCTGACCGTCACGGCGAGCGCGCCGAACGCCGCCCTCCTGCTGACCGGCACCGCCCTGACCGGCCTGGCCTCGGTCGCCGCCCAGGTCGTCGTGCCGTTCGCGGCGACCCTCGCGGCCCCCGCCGAGCGCGGCCGGACCGTCGGCACCGTGATGACCGGACTGCTGCTGGGCATCCTGCTGGCTCGTACGGCGTCCGGGCTGCTGGCCCAGCTCGGCGGCTGGCGCACCGTCTACTGGGTCAACGCCGCCCTGATGCTGCTGATGGCGGTACTCCTGCGGCTCCGGCTGCCCGCCCTGCGCACCACGGCCGGGCTGCGCTACCCGGCCCTGCTGCGCTCGACGCTGGCACTGTTCGCCCAGGAGCCGGTGCTGCGCCGACGGGCGCTGTTGGGCGCCCTGTCCTTCGCGGGCTTCTCGGTGCTGTGGACCGCCGTGGCGTTCCTGCTGTCCGGCCCCTCCTACGGCTGGCAGGAGTCCACCATCGGGCTGCTGGGCCTGGTCGGCGCGGCCGGTTCCCTGTCGGCGTCGGCGGGCGGGCGGCTGGCGGACCGGGGCCTGGCGCACCACGTCACCGGCGCCGCGGCGCTGTTGCTGTTGGGGTCGTGGGGCCTGCTGGCGGCGGGCGGCACGGGTGGCGCCTGGTCGCTGGCCGCGCTGCTGGCCGGGGTGGTCGTCCTGGACCTGGCCGTCCAGGCGATCCACGTCAGCAACCAGAGCCTGGTCTACGGGGTCCGCCCGGACGCCCGCAACCGCCTCAACTCCGCGTATATGACCAGCTACTTCGTCGGCGGGGCGGTCGGCTCGGCGCTCACGTCCGCGGTGTGGAGCGCGGGCGGCTGGCGCGGGGTGTGCCTGGTGGGTGCTGTGCTGGCGGCGGCAGCGGTGGGGGTGTGGGTCCACGACCGCCTGCGGCCGGTGCCGTCGGACGGCGGGCGGACCGTCGCGGCCACCCCTGAGCTGCGGCCCGCGGTCACCCGCTGACCCGGCCCGCGGTCACCCGCTGAGCCCGGCCCCCGGTCACCCGGCGGCCTGCTCGGGCCCGCGCTCCTCGGCGAGGGCCCGCTCGGCACCGGGGTGCCCCATCGCGGCGGCCTTCCGGTACCAGGCCCGGGACGTCTCCGTCTCGCCTTGTTTCTCGGCCAGTTGGGCGAGCCGGAAGGCGCCGTAGGCGTCGCCCTGCTCCTGACCCTTGAGGTACCAGTCCCTGGCCTCGCCCACCCGGCCGTGCGTCTCCAGGAGGACGCCGAGGTTGGTGGCGCCCAGGACGACGCCGTACTCGACTTCTTCCCGGAAGTTCAGCATCGCGTCGTCCAGGGACTCCGCGGACAGATAGTGCTTGAGCGCCCCGGTGGCCCAGTCGTCGCCCGCATCAGCGGCCCGCCGCAGCCATACCTCGGCGGACACACGCTCGTTCCACCGCAGGGCCATGGCAGCCATGCTCGCAGCGATCGGGGGGTACCCCACACGGTCCGCGTCCAGATACCAGCTCAAGGCATCGTCGTCCTTGCGCCTGCCCGCCAACAGATCACCGAGCAACTGGGCCGCCTCCGGGCTCCCGCCCTTCGCCCCCACCTCGAGCCAACGTTCCGCCCGGTCCCGCAACAGCCGCCCCAGCAGCGTCGCCGCCTCGACGTCCCCCGCTCCGGCGGCCTGCTCCAGATACGGCTCGGCCGCCTTCCCCTCGCCCCGCTCGGCCAGCATCCGCCCCAACCGCCCGGCGGACTGCGCCTCCCCCGCCTCGGCGGCACGCCGGAACCACTCCTCGGCCTCGGCGACCTCGCCCAGCGACTCCGCCAGCACGCCGAGGTTGTGCAGGGCGTGGCGGTCGCCCGTTGCGGCGGTGCGCTCAAAGGCGGCACGCGCCCCCGCCGCGATCTCCCCGTAGTCGTACGCCTCGTCCGCCCGCGCCACCTCCAGGGCGCAGCCCCACACCTGACCGTCCACCGGCGGCAGGTCCTCGTCGCGCTCGGCCGCCTCCCGGAGGAAGGGCGCCACCTGCCAGGTGTCCCCCGTGACGCGCACCAGGAGCCGCAGGCGCCCGTCCCGCCGCTCGGTGGCCCATGCGCGCGCATCCTCCACCGACTCCCGGTCCATCCCCTCCACGTCCGCGTACCCCTCATGCACCTTGAGGAGCAGATCCATCGGCAAGGGGCCGTCGAGCCCGCAGCGGGCGAGGTCCAGGGCAGCCCGGACCAGGGCGTGGCCACGGGGGTGCCGGTCGGCCCGGCGGGCGCGCCACCACGCCTCCCGGAGGAGCGGGCCCAGCGCCAGATAGGCCGCCGCGCCTTCCGTGCCGCTGGAGGCGCAGGCGCCGACCAGCCGGCGGTCCCCGGAGCGTCCCGCCTCCCGCGCGAGCCGCTCCCGCTCGGCCGGGCTCCACTCACGCGCCAGCTCCACCGTGTGCGCGAGGTCGAGCACCCGGCCGTGCGGGGTATGACGGTGCTCGTCGTAGGCGTCGTCCCGCATCGTGGCGAGCACGATGACGTGCAGTGTGGCCAGCTGAGCCAGCAGCCGCGGCTCCAGGCCTCCGTCTCCGAGGTGCCCGTCGAGGTCGTCCAGCCATACGAAGTACCGCTCCGGGCGCCCCTGTAGCAGGGCCGGCAGGCCGCGCAGATCCGCGCCGCGCGCAGGCGCATACACCCGGCGGGCGTCGAACCGACCCATCGCCTCCAAGGCGGTACGCGTCTTACCGGTGAACGGCTCCCCGACCAGCAGCACCAGACCGCCTCGCCCGCCTGCCCGCGAGATCGCCCCGACGAGTTCGTCATCGCATCCCCGTGCGACGTAAGGGGGCAGTGGCGCGAAACCCGGCTCCCGACGGGCGGGGCGCACACCGAGGGCGAGGGGATCGACGTCCTCGGCCCTCGGCCAGTCCTCGGGGTCGACCAGGGTGCCCTGGTGGTACCCGGGCGTCTGGACGGTGACCGAACCGATCGAGCCCGCCTGCACGACGGTGCCCTGGGTGCCGCCGGAGAGGGTGTTGTGCACGCCCGATCCCGAGCGGGCGCCGTGCGACGACGCGCCGTGCCCCACGGCCGACTCGGCCGACTCGGCCAACTCGGCCAGGATGGCCCGTAGTTCCACCGCGGACCCGGGGTCGACCTTCATCAGGTTGCGGAGCCTCACCTCCACGTGCGGAGCGGTCACGCCGCCCTCGCCGCGCCACTCCGGGAAGATGAAAATGAGGCCGTTCCGTGCGAACAGCTCCCGGAGGCGTACCCGCACATCCGCCCAGGCGTCCGTCCCCGCAGCCCGCGCCAGCGTCGTCGACGCCGAGGCCGCCAGCTCCCACAACTCCTGCTCCACCGCGCCCCCTCAGCCCGCCGCTGCCCCAACGGTACTAACCGGCACCGCCCTCGGCAGCCAGCACCGCGTCCCGGTAGGTACGGGCCGCCGCCCGGAGCGCCGCCTCCGGATCGACCCCCTCCCGCTCCGCCCGCACCGCCATCGCGAGCAGCTCGTAGCCGATCCCCTCGCCAGTGGGCAGGGCGACGTCCAGCCCGGCCGTGCGCACCCGGGACGCCAGCTTCGCGGCGAGCGCCAGCCCCGGCTGGGCGAGCGGGACGCCCTCCGTCACCGACTCCCGCTGCTTCTCCGCCGCCTTCGTCCGCATCCAGTGCGCCTTGACGTCCTCGGGGGTCTCGGCCGCCTCCTCGCCGAAGACGTGGGGGTGGCGGTGGACCAGCTTCTCCACGATCGTGCCCGCCACGTCGTCGATGCCGAACGGCTCCTCCGGATCGTCCTGGGCGATCCGGGCGTGGAAGACGACTTGCAGGAGCACGTCGCCGAGCTCCTCGCGCAGCTCCTCGCGGTCGCCCGCCTCGATGGCCTCGACCATCTCGTACGCCTCTTCCAGGCCGTACTTGGCGAGGTCGCCGTGCGTCCGGATGCTGCTCCAGGGGCATTCGGCGCGGATCTGGTCCATGACCTGGACGAGGTCGAGCAGCCGGGCGCCGGGCAGATCGTAGGAGCCGGGCAGCAGCTCCAGATCGGGCATGGTCTCGCGGCCGGAGCCGGCCAGCCGGGCCAGGCCGTCGGTCAGCGCGCTCTCGCCGTCAGCGGAGGTCAGGACCACGGCGGTGCGGTCGCCCGGCACGCAGTAGTCGACCAGCTCGCGGGCCGTGGGGGCAGCGATCTCCACCGCGATGCCGGCCTCCCGCAGATACGGCAGCTGCGGATGGTCCGGATCGGCGCACAGCACCCGCTGGGCCGCGCGCAGGACCTGCCAGGCGGGCCAGGACAGCAGCCCGGGGGCGACCCGGTGGCTGGTGGTGAGCAGGACCAGGCGTCCGGTGCCGGTGCCCGCGGGGCGGGCGTCGGCGCCGGAGTCGGCGGCAGAGGCGTCAGCGTTCACCCATCGAACGTAACGCACCCCACCGACAACGCCCGGCGCCGGCCCTCAGGCCTCCTGCTTGACGGGGGTGGTGGTGATCCACGGCTCCTTGGTACGGCCGAGGATCACCTCCTTGTCGTCCCACGTACCGAAGCGCGGGTTGACGTCGATCCCCATGGAACGGGAGGTCTTGGACAGCGTCCGGGCGAGCGCCTGCTGGCCCTGCGGCGTATTGCGGTCCGCGCCGAGGTGCTTGGCGATGCCGTCGAGCAGCAGCTGGTTGCGGACCATGCCGTCGACCTCGTCGGGGGCGATGCCCTGCTGGAGCCACATCGCCTTCAGCCGCTCGGCCCCGCCGGCCTGCTTCTCGGCCCCGGCGCGCCAGTTCTGGACGGCGCGCGCGCTGACCTTCACCCCGGCGTCCCGAGCGCTGCGCGCCAACACCTGGTCGAAGATCATGCCGTTGAGGGTGGCCAGGCTCAGCCGGCCGGTGTTCATGATCAGCTGGCCGCCCTGGGGGGACTTGGCCTGTGCGGCCCGGACGTCCTTCACCTTCGCCTGCAACTGCGCGACGGTGATCCGCTTGCCGTCCACGATGGCCGCGGCGCCGGGGTGCGCCCCGCTTCCACAGGCGGCGAGCAACGGGGCCGCGGCCAGCAGAGCGGCGGTGGCGGATACGGAGAGCGCTGTTCTACGGCGGAACACATGGCCTCCCGGCAGATCGTGCGACGGAGTCTCGACCTTCGTGATCGATGCTATGAAGTCGGCGTGGCCCAGGCCACTGCTTCGGGCAACGATCTGCCCCGCGCCGGGTTTCTTCGCCCCCGGCGCCCGCGGCGCGCGGCCGTCCGGCCGGTCCGGCCGTCGCCGGGGCCTCTGCGGCCGGCCGCCACCCGCGTCGGCACGCCCCGTTCGCGGGGTGCCCGGGTCGACGGATCGCGTGACTCAACGGCCGTTTCTTGCGTTGTTCCGCATAGCCCTATGGGCCCCAAAGAGTGAGAAAGGCGTCTGAAGTGGACATTGCTGAACAGGTCAGGGCACTGCTGACCACGAAGTTTGGAGTGGATCCGCTCTCGGTGACCCCTGAAGCCCCGTTGCGCAAGCTGGGTGTCGACTCACTGGCGTTGGAGGAACTGCGACTGCTCATCGAGGACGGGCTGGATGTCGACCTGGAGGACGTCGAGTTGACTCCGCGTGACAGCTTCGGCCAACTCCTGGCGGCCGTGCACGTGGCGGCCGCGTGACCGCCGAAGCGCGGACGCCGTACCCGGTCGCGGTGACCGGGCTCGGGATGCTGACCGCGGCCGGCGTCGGTGCCGCGGCCAGCTGGCACGAGGTCACCCACGCCGACTCCCCCTCCGGCGTGCGCAGGCCCGCCGAGCTGCGTGATCTGCCGACCGACTTCCTGTACCTCATCGACGGCCTGGACGTCGAGACCGCCCTGGACGCCGCGACCCGCCGCTTGACGGACCGTTTCTCCCAACTGGCGGTGCTGGCCGCTCGCGAGGCGGTGACCGACGCCGGGCTGGACCCCAAGGCCTGGGACGGCGACCGGGTGGCGGTGGTCATCGGCACCGCCAACGGCGGGCTCGCGCTCTACGACCAGCAGCACACCACCCTGCTGGAGCGCGGCCCCCGCCGGGTCTCCCCCATGCTGCCCTCCCTGTTCACCACCAACAGCGCCGCCGCGAGCGTCTGCCGCGACCTGGGGGCCCGGGGGCCGGGCCTCGCGGTGAACACCACCTGCGCGTCGGGTACCGACGCGGTCGGCATCGCCCGCCAGTTGCTGCGCGCCGGGATGTGCGACATCGCCATCGCCGGCGGGACGGAGTCGAACTGCTCCCGGCTGATGATGGCCAGCATGTGCAAGATGAAGGGGCCCTCCACCCGGCGGGAGGATCCGGCCGCGGCCTGCCGCCCCTTCGACGTCGACCGGGACGGATTCGTCCTGGGCGAGGGGGCTGGCCTGCTCGTCCTGGAGCGACCCGAGCACGCCCGGGCGCGCGGCGCCCGCGTCCGGGCCCAGGTCGTCGGGTACGGCACGGCCAACGACGCCCACGCCCCGGTCGCTCCGCACCCCGAGGGCGAGGGGGCCGAACGCGCCCTGCGGGCCGCACTGGCCGACGCCGGGGTCCGCGGCAGCGACATCGGGCACGTCAACGCGCACGGCACCTCCACGGTGCTCAACGACGTGATCGAGAGCGTCATGCTCCGCCGGGTCCTCGGCGACCATCCCCTGGTCACCTCGACCAAGGCGATGACCGGCCACACCCTGGGCGCGGCCGGCGGGATCGAGACCGCCTTCGCCGTACTGGCACTCCAGCACCAGCTCGTACCGCCGACAGTCAACCTGGAATCCCCCGACCCCGATGTTCCCGTCGAGGTGGTGGCCAAGGAAGCCCGCCCCGCACGGCTGGACTGTGCGGTGAAGACCTCGCTGGGGTTCGGCGGGCACAACGCCGCCCTGGTCCTCAGCCGCGGATGAGCCACCGCCGTTGACAGCGTGGCAGCCACGCGAAGGAGACGCATGACCGACGAAGTAGTCAACACCCTGAGCGTGGACGGGCTGTCCTACTCCTACCGGCTGCTGTGGCAGTCGGCACCGCAGACCGAGCCGGTGCTCATCCTGGGCGGTGCGCTCCAGGACAAGTACGGCTGGGAGCACTTCGACGAGCCGGTGTCTCCCATGGCGAGCCTGGTCACCATCGACCTGCCCGGTTCCGGCAAGGCCGATCCGCTCCGCCCCGACCAGGGGATGGACACCATGTGCCGTGCGGTCGAGCGCGTCCTCGACGACCTCGGCATCGCCAGCACCAACCTCTTCGGGTACTCCTTCGGCTCGGCCATCGGCTTCGCCTTCGCCCAACGGCACCCCCACCGGGTCGCCCGCCTGCTGCTCGGCGGAGTACCGGCGTACGTCACCAACGCCCAGGTGGCCCAGTGGCGGCAGGCCGCGGCCCGGATGACGGCCGGTGCGCCGGAGGAGTTCGTGGACCTCGCGCTCAAGCTCTGGCTCTGCCAGGACGAGCGCCGCCACGTCCGCCACCGCAGGCTGACGCACCGCTACGTGAAGCGCCTGATCACCCACGCCGTCACCAGCATCCCCCACGGCTTCACCACCCTGAACCGCTCCGCGACCGAGGAGCTGAACCCGTCGGGCGGGCTGCGCGGGGTGCCGGCGCTGGTGTTCTGCGGCGAACACGACACGGTGTCCGCGCCCGAGCACCAGCGTGCCTTCGCCGCCACCATCGAGAACAGCCGGTTCCTGACCATCGCCGAGTCCGACCACTGGGTCACCTTCGAGCGCGCCCAGGACATCATCGACATCGTGGTCAAGTTCTTCACCGACCAGCCCTTGGACGGGGCGGACTACATGGTCCGGCCCGAGCCCGCCCTGCGGTAGCCGGCGGGGCTGCCGCTCAGCCCTGGACCTGGCTCAGCCAGTACAGCGTGCGGCGGAGCTCCTCGGGGAAGGCGTGGTGCGGGCCGTGCAGCCGCTCGGCGTCGTACAGCAGGCGGGAGAGGGTCTCCTGGGCGGCACCGCGTTCGCCCTGGGCCAGGAGCAGGTGGCCTATGGAGCGGCGGATCTCCAGCGGGCGTACGGGGTCGTCGGCGTAGTGCTCGAAGTACGGGAGCAGGGCGCGGTACTCCTCCAGGGCCTGGGCGACCTCGCCGAGCTGTTCCAGGCACTGGGCGGCCTCGTAGTGGAACTGGAGCGCCTGGCGGGTCGCTCCGGCACCGGACTCCCGCCCGAACTCCTCGGCCAACAACCGGAGTTCGGGCAGCGCCCGGCGGTACTGGCCGTCGTCCATCAGGGTGGCGGCGTACTGCTTGCGCAGGCTGCGGACGACCGGCGAGTGGGTGCCGTGGCGTTCGGCGGCGGCCGGGAGGATGCCGCCGAGGATGTCCACGGCGCGGGTGATCCGGCCCTGGTCGAGCAGCTGCTTGACCTCGTCGACGGCGGCGGCGACGTCCGGGCCGGTGGCGGCGGGCGGCGGGCCGGGCGCCGGCGCGGGGACGAGGGGGGTGGCCGCGGAGGTCCAGGCGCCGGGACGGGGGGTCCCGGAGGGGGCGGGGTGGGAGGTGCGCGATACCGCGGAGTGGGAGGTGCGCGGGTCGGGCACCGGGCGGCCGGTGGACGATCCGGTGGCCGCGGGGGCGGGGCTCGGCGGAACCGGGGACGGCGGGGCGGGTGTCGGTGGGGCGGGGGCCGGCGGAACGGACGGTTCCGGGACCTGCGGGGTGGAGAAGGCGGTGGGAGTGGGAGCGGGGCCGCCCGGGGTGCGTACCGGCCAGGGGGCGTGCGGCCGGCGGAACGGCCGGGTGGGGTCCATGGGGGCGAGCGGGGCGGGTGGCGGCACGGCGTGCGGGCCGGTGGTGGCGGGGGGCAGCAGGGGGGCCAGCGCCTGGTAGACCTCCTGGGCGTCGGCGGGGCGGGCCTGGGGGTCCTTCGCCAGGAGGTGGAGGACGAGGGCTTCGAGCGCCTCGGGGACGTCGGGGCGCAGCTTGCGCACCGGGACCGGGTCCTCGTGGAGGTGGCGGTGGAGCACCCCGAGGGCGGTGGATCCGGCGAACGGGACCGCGCCGCTGAGGAGTTCGTGGAGCAGCACCCCGAGGGCGTACAGGTCGGTGTACGGCCCGACGGCTCCGCCCATCGCCTGCTCGGGCGCCATATAGGCGGGGCTGCCGATGGGCGAGCCGGTGTGGGTGAGGCGGGTGGTGTCGGTGTCCAGCGCGGAGGCGATGCCGAGGTCGAGGACGACCAGGGTGCCGTCCGGCCGGATCATGACGTTTCGGGGCTTGAGGTCGCGGTGGACGATCGGCACCGCGTGGACGGAGGCGAGCACCGCGCAGAGTTGGGCGGCGACCGAGACCGCCCACGGCCAGGGGTAGGGGTCGTGCTCGGCGAGGTGGTCGGAGAGGTCGGCGCCCTCGACGTACTGCATCACCAGGTACAGGTCCTCGTCGTCGCTGCCGGCGTCGTGGACGGTGACCAGACCGGGGTGGTCGACCTGTGCGGTGACCCGGCACTCGCGGACGAAGCGGCGGCGCATCTCCTCGCCGTCCGGGGTGCCCGCCACCCGGTCCGGGCGCAGCAGTTTGACGCCGACCCGGCGGTCCAGTCGGCGGTCGTAGCCGATCCAGACCTGGCCCATGCCGCCCTGGCCGAGCAGCGCGGAGAGTTCGTAGCGTTCGCCGATGACCCGGCCGTTCACCGCCCCTCCTCCTTGCGGAGGTAGTCGCTGAGTTCGTCGAGTTCGGCCCGGACCCGGTCGATGCGCTGGGGTTGCGGCCGCTCCGAGGGCGCCGGGGCAGGGCGGTACGGGGCGGGTGCCGGGTGGCTCGGGGCACTGCCGGGGAACGGCGGCGGGGGGACGGCGGCCGCGGGCAGCCGGGTCTCGGTCACGGCGTACGGGTTGGCGGGGTGGGCGCCCTGGTACGGCTGGGTCTGCTGGGCGTGGAACGGGGTCGGGGCGAGCGGCCGCGGCGGGCCGTAGGGGTGCGCGACGGGCGGCATGCCCGGGTGGGCGGCCGGGCCGTGGCCCGCGGGGTGGGCGGTGGCGCGCCGGGCGCGGAGGTCCACGACGAGGTAGTAGGCCACGGCCCCGGCGATCTGCATCAGCAGCAGCCCCACCCCGAGGTCGGTGCGCCAGTCCGTCGTGGCATAGCCGGTGATCAGCACGCAGGCGCCGGTGACCGCCACCAGGTCGCCGGCGAACACCCACCAGCCCAGCCTTCCGCGCTGCACGATCGCGGCGCGCAGCAGCGGCACCCACGCCAGCAGCCCCAGGCTGAGCACCGCGGCGGCCACGAGGACCACCCGCAGCAGAACGACCGTCCCCGGCGCGGGCGGACGGTGCGGCGGGAGGGCCGGGACGGGGCCGTGCATCACTGCTCCTGACGGATCGGTTCGGGCCGGTGGGCCGTACGGCACGGCGGCCCCGCGCCCGAACGCGCGGTGCGCACGGTGCACACACGTGTCTGCGAGCGTATAGACGACGCCGGGTCCGTGCGCGCGGTTGTGCGGAATGGGCGGGCCAATGTACCGGCCGGGGCCGTGGTGTGCCCGCCCTGCGTCCGTCGGCCCGTCAGTCCGGCGTCACCGACCCGTCCGTCAGCCCGTCGTAGAGCCCCTGCACCAGCTGTTCGCCGAGCCGGGAGGCCAGTCGCAGGGCGCTCTCGAAGGTGGCCAGGTCGCTGAACCGCTGTCCGTAGCGGCGCTGTTCGGCCAGCGGCAGCCGGGGCAGCTGGAGGCGGCGGACGTCGAGCCGGGTGGCGGTGGAGGCGTAGCTGCTGGCCTGCCGGTTGTTGGCGGTGCCGCGCAGGAAGCCGGCGAGGAACCAGGGGTCGAGGGCGGCCGGGTCGGGGCGCAGCAAGGTGAGGTTGCGGCCGAGGGCGGCGCCGGCGGTGGCCTGGTCGACGACCCGGGCGATGGCGCCGCCGCCGAGGACGGGCACGACGACGTCGCCGGCGTGCACCAGGACGGGTTCCTCGGCGGGCCCGGAAGCGGACGCCTCGGGGAGGGTGCCGGAGGGGGCGCCGCCGCCGATGACGTCGTGGTCGGTGAGCACCGGGGGTGCTCCCTCGGGGGGTGCGGTGCCGGCGCCGCCCGCGCGCAGCACCAGGGCGCCGGAGCGGGCGAGTTCGCCGACGGTGGTCAGCGGCCAGCGGCCGGTGGTGCCGGGGTCGGGGGCGGCCTCGCCGTCCGCGGGGCGGGGGGTGAGTTCGGCGGTGCGGGCCAGGGTCTTGGTCAACCGGTCGTGCACCCGGGCCAGTTCGGCGGGGCCGCCGGCCGCGGCGGGCGGCGGGAGGTGCCGGGCCGGGGCGAGGTCCACGTCGTCGTCGAGGAGGTCGATGGCGGCCAGCGACCGCCGTACGCCGGGGCGTTCCTCGATGCCGCCGTCGCGGTCGAAGGCCTGCCAGGCCTCCACCGCGGTGGCCCGGACGGTCTGCCAGTCGGCCTTCTCGCGGCCGGTGGCGGCGAAGTTGGCGGTGTCGACGACGAGGAGGTGCGGGCTGGGCGGGGGGCCGCCGCCGGGCCTGCGCAGCACCCACAGGTGCAGCGGGACGCCGTTGGGCGGGGCGGCGCCGGCGGGCAGCGCGATGACGGCGCGCAGGGCGCCGCGGCGCAGCAGGTCGGCGCGGATCCGGCGGCCGGAGCGGCGGGAGGCGGCGGCGGGCGGCATGAGCAGCACGGCGGTGCCGCCGTCGCGCAGCCGGGCCAGGGCGTGCTGGACCCAGGCCAGTTCGGACTCGGTGCGGGCCGGGAAGCCGTACTCCCAGCGGGGGTCGTAGGCGAGTTCGTCGTGGCCCCAGTTGCGTTCGTTGAACGGCGGGTGGACCAGCACGGCGTCGGCGGCGAGCTCGGGGAAGGCGTCGGCGCGCAGGGTGTCCGCGGCCCGCACCCGGACCTGCACGTCGGGGGCGTCCAGGGCGAGGCGGAGCGCGGTGAGCGCGGCGAGGTCGGGGTCGGCCTCCTGCCCGTAGAGGGTGCGGGGGTGGCCGTCCGAGGTGTCCCCGTCGGGCTGCGGGGCGGCGGTGAGCAGCCCGCCGGCGCCGCAGGCCGGGTCGAGGACGGTGTGCAACGGGCCGGCCTGGGCGGCCAGTTCGGCCATCAGCGCGGCCGGCCCCGGCGGGGTCAGGGTGTACTGCCGGGGGTTGGCGTCCAGGTGGCGGCCGAGCAGGAAGTCGTACGCCTGCGGGGCCCCGTCCAGGGCCGCGAGGTCGCCGGTGGCGCGGACCAGCGCGGCGGTGGGGGCGAGCGCCTCGCGGGTCAGTCCGCGGACGGGGTGGTCGGCGCCGAGCCGGGCGGCGAGGACGGAGTCGAGCATCACGGGCAGTACGCCGGTGAGTTCGGCGTCGTCGGTGGCGGCGCGCAGCTGCTGCCAGGCCGAGGGGCGGTCGCGGACCAGCAGCAGCACGGCACCGGCCAGGCGCAGGGCGGCCGCGGCGCCCGCGGGGTGTCCGACGAGCTGCTGCCAGACCCGCTCGCGCAGCGGCACCTCGGCGAGTTTGCCCTGGTCACGCAGCCACTGCTCGATCTCGCGGAGGGCGAAGGCGGGGCTGGTCTCGGTGCCGCCGACGGGCCTGGGGAAGTCCGCGTGCCGGCGCCGCCAGTTGCTGACCGCGGCGCGGCCGACGCCGGCGAGCCGGGCGATCCCGGCGGCGGTCACCTCGGTCGGGCGGCCCTCCGCCCGGGCATCCGTCGCCCCGGTGTCCGTCGCGCCGTCCGGCGATGCGTTGTCCGACACCTGACTGACTCCCATCCGCTGACCCCCGACCTCCCATGACCCCCGACCTCTGTGTCGGCAAGCATAACCATCCACTCACAACATCCCCCTTCACGGCGTGAACTAATCATCTTCACTCGCTCATGTTGACTCGGTTCACAGCCTCTGTTGTTATTGACCCATCGCTTCAGCGGAATTCGCATCGAGTGCCCGGAAGGGGCCCCCTACGCATGTCTCAGCAGATGCACTACCAGCCCACCCCCCAGGGGCCGGCCGGCGCTCACGCCCACCAGGCGCCCCGTAACGGGCTCGGCATCGCCGCCCTGATCCTCGGCATCATCGGCGCGCTCAGCGGTATCCCGATGATCCTGTTCTGGCTGGCCGGGCCGCTCGGCCTGCTGGCCCTGATCTTCGGCCTGGTGGGCATGAGCCGGGCCAAGAAGGGCCAGGCCACCAACAAGGGCGTGGCGATCACCGGCACGATCCTGGGCGCCCTCGCGATCGTCCTCGCGGTCGTCGGAGTCATCGTCACCGTGCTGGCGGTCAACAAGGCCGTCGACGAGGTGCACAAGGAGTACGAGCAGCAGTCGGGCAGCAGCAGCAACATCAAGGACCTCGGCGCGGGCAAGGTCGCGGAGTACAACAACGGCCTTGAAGTGACCGTCTCCAAGCCGACTCCCTACACCGTCGACAAGAACACCCTCATCAGCGGCCACACCGAGGGCAACAAGGCGTGGAAGGTCACCGTCACGCTCAAGAACGCCGGTGCCAAGGCGGCCACCAACCCCCTCATGACGACCGAGGCGGAGGCCGACGGCAAGAAGGCCGAGGAGGTCGACGACGACAAGCACGGCATCCTCCACCACGACTGGGAGAAGCAGCTCGACCCCAACGAGTCCGACAGCGTGGAGATGGTCTTCGACGCGCCGCCCACCGCCAAGCAGCTCGACATCAAGATCACGCCGGACCTGCTGCTCGACCCCGCGAACTGGAAGCTGAGCCTCTGAGACCCGCGCACACGGCGCCTCCCCTCCCCCACTCCCGCCGGCCCGGCACCGCGACCCCGCGGTGCCGGGCCGGCGCCGTGCTGCCCTGGAACGGACCGCCGCACCACGGCGTCTGAACCACTGCCACCGGGCGTCGGCCGCACCGTCCCCGGCCGGCCCGGATCGCCGAGGCACCGGTTCGAGTATCTTTCCGGCAGTTGACAGTGAGTGAGGACCCTCATGGACACGGCCGCAACCACGGCCGGCGGTACCCCCGGAACGAGCCCGGGGACGCGCCGCGGCACCGTGCCCCGGCCCCGGACCGCCACCCCGGCCGCGGCCTCCCCGCCACCGGCCGGTCCCCTGCGGCGCACCGCGCGCCGCCTGCGCGACCGGACCGCTCCCCTGCGCGTCCCCCGGCTCGACCCGTACTGGACCGCCGCGTTCTTCTTCCTCGCCTTCACGCTGCTGGCGCTCGCCCGCTTCCGCTCCCTGTCCACGTCCTCCTGGGACCTGGGCATCTTCGAACAGGCGATACGCAGCTACGCGCACTTCCAGGCGCCGATCGTCGACCTCAAGGGCCCCGGCACCAACATCCTCGGCGACCACTTCAGCCCCGTGCTGATCCTGCTCGCCCCCCTCTACCGCCTCTTCCCCTCGTCCCTGACCCTGCTGATCGCCCAGGCCGCGCTGTTCGCGCTCTCCACGATCCCGATCACCCGGGCCGCCGCCCGCGCCCTGGGCCGTCTGCCGGGCCTGGCGATCGGCGTCGCCTACGGCGCGTCCTGGGGAATCCAGAAGGCCGTCGACTTCGACTTCCACGAGATCGCCTTCGCGCTGCCGCTGCTCGCCTTCGCCCTCGAAGCGGTGCTGCGCGGGCGCTGGACCGCGGCGGTGTGCTGGGCCGCGCCCCTGGTCCTGGTCAAGGAGGACCTCGGCGTCACCGCCGCCACCATCGGCGCACTCGCCCTGCTCCGCACCCGCCGGGCGAGCCCGCTGCCCATCGCCCTGGTCGCGTTCGGCCTCACCGCCACCGCCCTCACCCTCGGCGTGATCATCCCCGCCTTCAACGGCTCGGGCTCGTACGACTACTGGACCAAGTTCGGGGCCGACGGCGGCGGCGCCACCGTCCCGCTCGACACCGCGCTCCGCACCACGCTGTGGGTCCTGCTGCCCACCACCGGCCTGCTCGCGCTGCGCTCCTCGCTGCTGCTGGTCGCACTGCCCACCCTCGGCTGGCGGTTCCTCTCCCACGAGCCGCACTACTGGGGCACCGACTGGCACTACAACGCCGTCCTGATGCCGGTGGTCTTCCTCGCCCTGGTCGACGCCCTGCCCCGGGCCCGGGTCTCCTCCCGGCCCTGGCTGCGCTCGTACGCCCACCACCTGCCGGCCGCCGCTCTGGCCGCCGCCCTCGCGCTGACCACCACCCTGCCGCTGTCCCGCCTCACCGAGGCCGCCACCTACCGCACGCCACCGGGGGTCACCGCCGCGGCAGAGCTGCTGGAACGGATACCCGACGGCGCCACCGTGGAGTCCGACATCCGCCCGCTGAGCCGCCTCACCGACCACTCCCGGGTCTTCTGGACCGGCGACACGGGCGGGCTGGCGCCCGACTACATCGCCACCCAGCTGCGCGACCGCACCCCGCGCCAGGCCCTCGCCGACGCGGCCGCCCGCCATCCCAAGTCGACGTACGTGATCCTGGGGGGCGGCGCGGACATCCTCGTCTTGAAGCGGACGTCCGCGCGCTGACCGGTGGTCGCAGCGGCGCCGGGCCACAGGTCCAAAGGCAGCAGCCGGAAGCAGGTCGGGCGGATTCGCGGCGGGATCATCCGAAAGCGTGAGCCGCGATACCAGCCGACCCCATAGAGACGCTATGGTCGCACCATGGCATCGACGACGATTCAGGTCACCAAGGAAACCCGCGACCACCTCGCACAGCTCGCCCAGGAACGCGGCATGAGCCTGGGCCAGCTCGTCCACGACCTCGCCGTCGCCCAGCCCACTGCCGAGCAGCGCGCCGAGCGCCTGGCCGCCGACCGCGAACACGTCCGCACCGTCATCGGGCTGGACATCAGCAACGAAGAGTTCGACCAGGCTCCCGACATCCTCGGCAACATCTACCGCATGGCCGCTGAGAAGATCCGCACCCACCAGGGCAACGTCGCGTGATCATCCTCGACACCAGTGCAGCCAAAGCCCTCGCCGCCGGGCACAAAGCGCTCAGCACCCTCGCCGGAAACATGGCGCAAACCCCCGGTGACCGGCTAGCCGTGCCGGCCCTGTGTCTCATGCAGGCCGAAGCCGATGACGCGGGCATCCACCGCAAAGTACTCTCCTTCTCTGCCGTGGACGTCCACACCCTCGACACGGTCGACGCCGTCACTGTGGGCACCATGGTCCGCGACGGCTACGGCGGCCCCGACACCTGCCATGCCCTGTACTGCGCCCTCCCGCACACCGGCGCACCGGGCATGTCGATCGTCCTGACCGACGACGAGACCCGGTACCCGCCCGGAACCGTCGCCATCGACATCAACTCGCCCGGGATGCTCGGCTTCTGAGACCGCACGGAACGTCCGTAATCCGCTGCCCTACGAGTCGAGCACGGTCGTCAGGAACTCCCCCACCCAAGCCAGCAGTTCGCGCCCCACCAACGGCTTGCCGCCGATCTTGCCGGTGGTCGGGCGGGGCACCAGGATCTGGCGGGTGGCCGGCTTGAGGACCGTGCGCGGGTAGAGGCGCTTGAGGCGGAGCTCCTGCGATTCGCGGAGCTCCACGGGGCCGAAGCGGATGTTGCTGCCCTGGAGGGTGATGTCCGAGACGCCGCAGGCGCGGGCGAGCATCCGCAGACCGGCGACCAGCAGGAGGTTCTCGACCGGCTCGGGAAGCTTGCCGTAGCGGTCGGTGAGCTCCTCGCGGACGGCGGTGACGTCCGCTTCGGTGGCCGCGGAGGCGATGGCGCGGTAGGCCTGGAGGCGCAGTTGCTCGCCCGGTGCGTAGTCGTGCGGGACGTGGGCGTCCACCGGGAGTTCGATCTTGACTTCGAGGGGCGGCTCCTCCTCCACACCGCCCTCCAACGAGGCCCGGTAGTCCGCGACGGCCTCGCCGACCATGCGGACGTAGAGGTCGAAGCCGACGCCGGCGATGTGGCCGGACTGTTCGCCGCCGAGGAGGTTGCCCGCGCCACGGATCTCCAGGTCCTTCATGGCGACGTACATGCCGGCGCCCATCTCGGTGTGCTGGGCGATGGTGGCCAGGCGTTCGTGGGCGGTCTCGGTGAGCGGCTTCTCGGGCGGGTAGAGGAAGTAGGCGTAGCCGCGCTCGCGGCCCCGGCCCACCCGGCCGCGCAGCTGGTGCAGCTGGGAGAGGCCGAAGTTGTCGCCGCGCTCGACGATCAGGGTGTTGGCGTTGGAGATGTCGATGCCCGACTCGACGATCGTCGTGGAGACCAGCACGTCGAACTTCTTCTCCCAGAAGTCGACGACGACCTGCTCCAGTTGGGACTCGCCCATCTGGCCGTGGGCGGTGGCGACGCGGGCCTCCGGCACGATCTCGCGCAGGCGGGCGGCGGCCCGGTCGATGGACTCGACGCGGTTGTGGATGTAGAAGACCTGGCCCTCGCGCAGCAGTTCACGGCGGATGGCGGCGCCGATCTGCTTCTGCTCGTACGGCCCGACGAAGGTCAGGACCGGGTGGCGCTCCTCGGGCGGCGTGGTGATCGTGGACATCTCGCGGATGCCGGTGACCGCCATTTCGAGGGTGCGGGGGATCGGGGTCGCGGACATCGTGAGGACGTCGACGTTGGCGCGGAGCTTCTTGAGCTGTTCCTTGTGCTCGACGCCGAAGCGCTGCTCCTCGTCGACGATGACCAGACCCAGGTCCTTGAACTTCGTCTCGGAGGAGAACAGCCGGTGGGTGCCGATGACGATGTCGACCGCGCCGTCCCGCAGGCCCTCCAGCGTGGCCTTGGCCTCGGTGTCGGTCTGGAAGCGGGAGAGCGCCCGGACGTTCACCGGGAACTGGCCGTAGCGCTCGGTGAAGGTGCCGTAGTGCTGCTGGACGAGCAGGGTCGTCGGCACCAGCACCGCGACCTGCTTGCCGTCCTGAACGGCCTTGAACGCGGCGCGAACCGCGATCTCGGTCTTGCCGTAGCCCACGTCGCCGCAGATCAGGCGGTCCATGGGGACCGACTTCTCCATGTCCTCCTTGACCTCGGCGATGGTGGTGAGCTGGTCCGGCGTCTCCGCGTACGGGAAGGCGTCCTCCAGCTCGCGCTGCCAGGGCGTGTCCGGGCCGAAGGTGTGGCCGGGGGCGGCCATCCGGGCCGAGTAGAGCTTGATCAGGTCCGCCGCGATCTCCTTGACGGCCTTCTTGGCGCGCGCCTTGGTCTTGGTCCAGTCGGCGCCGCCGAGGCGGTGCAGGGTCGGGGCCTCACCGCCCACGTACTTGGTGACCTGCTCCAGCTGGTCGGTGGGGATGTAGAGGCGGTCGCCGGGCTGGCCCCGCTTGGCCGGCGCGTACTCGACGAGCAGGTACTCGCGGGTGGCGCCCTGGACCGTGCGCTGCACCATCTCGATGTAGCGGCCGACACCGTGCTGCTCGTGCACGATGAAGTCGCCGGCCTGGAGCGTCAGCGGATCGATCTGCTTGCGGCGGCGGGCCGGCATCCGGGCGCCGTCCTTGCCGGCCGCCTTCTGGCCGGACAGGTCGGTCTCGGTCAGCACGGCGAGCCTGAGGGACGGGTCGACGAAGCCGTTGTCGAGGGAGCCGCAGGCGACGTGCACGACCGACGGCGAGACCGCGGGCAGGTCGGCGTCCAGGCGGGCGGCGATCCCCTCGCCGCCGAGGACCTCGACCGTACGGGCCGCGGGGCCGTGCGCCTCGGTGACGTACACCGTGCGCCAGCCGTCGGCGAGCCACTGCTTGGTGTCGGCCAGCGCCCGCTGGGTGTCGCCGCGGTAGGTCTCGGGGGCGTGCATGCCCAGCTTGAGGGTGTCCGCGCCGTCGCCCGGCACATCCGCGGCGTCGGTGACGGCCAGGCCCCCGTCGGCGGCGAACGGCGACACCGACCACCACATCATGCCCAGCTCGCGGGCCCGGTCGCGGACGTCCGCGATGCCCCACAGGGAGGCCGCGCCCACGTCGATCGGGGCCGCTCCCCCTCCGGCACTGGCGGCCCAGGACGCCTGGAGGAACTCCTGGCTCGTCGCCACCAGGTCGGCGGCCCGGGTGCGCACCCGCTCCGGGTCGCACACCACGGCCATCGCGCCCTCGGGCAGCACGTCCAGCAGCAGCTCCATGTCGTCGACGAGGACCGGGGCGAGCGACTCCATGCCCTCCACCGCGATCCCCTCGGCGATCTTGCCGAGGAGTTCGCCCAGCTCCGGGTGGTCCTCGGCGAGGGCGGCGGCCCGGCCGCGCACCTGATCGGTGAGCAGCAGCTCACGGCACGGCGGGGCCCACAGGCCGTGCTCGGCGACCTCCAGGGAGCGCTGGTCGGCGACCTTGAAGTAGCGGATCTCCTCGACGTCGTCGCCCCAGAACTCGACCCGGAGCGGGTGCTCCTCGGTGGGCGGGAAGACGTCCAGGATGCCGCCGCGGACCGCGAACTCGCCCCGCTTCTCGACCAGTTCGACGCGCGCGTAGGCGGCGGCCGCCAGCCCGTCGACGACCTCTTCCAGGTCGGCCGTCTGCCCCGTGCGCAGACTCACCGGCTCCAGATCGCCCAGGCCCTTGACCTGCGGCTGGAGCACGGAGCGGATCGGCGCGACGACGACCGAGACGGGGCCGGCGGTCGGGTCGTCGGGGCTCGGGTGGGCGAGCCGGCGGAGCACCGCGAGGCGGCGGCCGACGGTGTCCGAACGCGGGGAGAGCCGCTCGTGCGGCAGGGTCTCCCAGGCCGGGAACTCGACGACGGCGTTGTCCTGGCCGGCCGGCATCAGGCTGCGCAGCGCGGCGGCCAGGTCCTCGGCCTCCCGGCCGGTGGCCGTCACCGCCAGCACCGGGCGCGACGTCTCGCGGGCGAGGGCGGCGATCACGAACGGGCGGGCGGCCGGCGGGCCCACCAGATCCATGTGCCGGCGATGCCCGTCGGCCGCGGCCTGCACCGCTTCGGTGAGCGCCGGGTCCCGTACGACGGCGTCCAGCAGACCAGTGAGGCTCATGAGAAGGTTCCGTCCCAGCAAGCGAGGCGAACAACGCGAACAGCCCGCGACGTCGCACGGGCGGGGTTGCCCACGATACGCCCGACCGCCGACAACCTGCCGCCCCAGCGGACGGCGCCCGGGCGGGGCGGCCCCGTGCGCCCCGGGGCGCGTCCACTCCCTGGGAGCGCCGTTCCGCATCCTGGCCGCGCGTGGTTGGGTGTCGACAGAACGTTGGCCGGTACACGCAACGCCGGCACGGCAGCGGCGGCGGAGGGGGACCATGAGCGGAACGACCCGGAACAGCGACAGCCCCACGGGCCGGGGGACGGGCGGTCCGGAACCGCACATAGCGGGGGCCGGGGGCACCGACACCCGCCGCCGCGGGCCGGTCGTCGCGGCCCTGATGCTCGGCATGGCCCTGGCCGCGCTCGACTCCACCATCATCGCCACCGCCGTCCCGCAGATCGTCGGCGACCTCGGCGGCTTCGCGGTCTTCTCCTGGCTCTTCTCCGGCTACCTGCTGGCCGTCACCGTCACCCTGCCCGTCTACGGCAAGCTCTCCGACACCTTCGGCCGCAAGCCGATCCTGATCGTCGGCATCGTGCTGTTCCTGGCCGGCTCGCTGGCCTGCGCGTCCGCCTGGAACATGGCCTCCCTGATCGCCTTCCGGATCCTCCAGGGCCTCGGCGGCGGCGCCCTCCAGGGCACCGTCCAGACCATCGCCGCCGACCTCTACCCGATGAAGGAGCGCCCCAAGATCCAGGCGAGGCTCTCCGGCGTCTGGGCCACCTCGGCGCTCGCCGGACCCACGCTGGGCGGGCTGCTCGCCACCTACGCCGACTGGCGGTGGATCTTCCTGGTCAACGTGCCGGTGGGTGTACCCGCGCTGTGGCTGATCGCCCGGCACTTCCGCGAACCGGCGCGCCCCACCCGCACCGGCCGCCCCCGCGTCGACTGGCCCGGCGCGCTGGCGATCTTCGTCTGCGGCGGGCTGCTGCTGACCGCCCTCGTCCAGGGCGGCGTCGCCTGGGACTGGCTCTCCGCCCCGTCCCTGCTGCTGTTCGCCGGCAGCGCGGCGGGCGCGGCGCTCACCGTGCTGATCGAACGCCGCGCCGCGGAGCCGATCATCCCCGGCTGGGTCTGGCGCCGCCGCACCATCTCCGCGGTCAACCTCGCCCTGGGCGCCCTGGGCCTGCTGATGGTCGCCCCGACCGTCTTCCTGCCCACCTACGCCCAGTCGGTCCTGGGCCTCGGCCCGACCGCCGCCGGCTTCGTGCTCTCCGGCATGACCCTGAGCTGGCCGCTCTCCGCCGCCCTGAGCAGCCACGTCTACAACCGCATCGGCATCCGCAACAGCGCGGCGCTCGGCATCGCGCTGGCCGGGCTGGTCCTGCTCGCCTTCCCGCTGCTGCCCTACCCCGGCGCCGCCTGGCAGCCCGCCGCGATCATGCTCGCGCTGGGCGCGGCGCTCGGCCTCTTCCAACTGCCGCTGATCATCGGCGTGCAGTCCTCCGTCGGCTACGACGAGCGCGGCACCGCCACCGCCGCCATCCTCTTCTGCCGCCAGGTCGGGCAGTCCGTCGGCGCCGCGCTCTTCGGCGCCCTCGCCAACGCCACCCTCAACGACCGCCTCGCGCACGCCCCTTCGGACATCCGGCCCGGCCTGCCCGACGACCTCGACGCGGTCTCGCACGCCCTGCAACACGCCGGCACGCTCACCGCCCACGCCGCCGACTACCTGCGCCGCGCCGTCGACACCACCGTCGACCGGGTCTACCTCGGCGCCGCCGGCGCCGCCGTGCTCGCCCTGCTCGCGCTCCTGCTGCTGGCGCCGCGGCGCTTCCCGGTGCACGCCGATGTCCGGGCCGACGAGGGCGAGCGGGGCGAGGCCCAGGGTCGGTCCGACAGGTCAGGGCCAGAAAGGCCGCGGACCCGGCCATGACCCGTCGGACGGACCCTGACGGCGCCGCCGTCGAAGGCGGGCGGCCCGCCCCGGTCAGCCGTCGGCGCTGCCGCGGGTGCGGGGCAGCCGGGTCTCCACGGTGTCCTGCTCGTCCGGGTCGTCCGGGCCACCGGGGTGACCGCCCGCACCGGAGCCGGGGTCGTCGTCCTCCGGCACCGGGGCCTTACCGGTCAGCGCCGCCAGGCTGTTGCGGACATGGGTCATATGGGAGCGGACCTCCTCCCGCCGCTCCTGGTGTTCGCGCAGGATCCGCTCCGTGGCCCGCTCGATGCGCTCCACCTCGACCCGCGCCCGGGCCAACAGCCCCGCGCCCCGGTCCTCGGCGGCCTCCTGGTGGTGCCGGGCGGCCTCCTCGGCCTCCGCCAGCAGCCGGCGGTGTTCGGCGACGATGCCCTGCCCGCGGGAGTCCAGGTCCGCGACGAGCAGGTCCATCTCCGCGTCCCGCTCCGCGAACCGCCGCCCCGCCGCGTCCCACTCCTCGGCCTGCTGCTTCTCCTGGTCACGCAGCATCTGCTCGGTACGCCGTGCCGTCTCCGCCAGCTCCTCGGCGGCCCCGGCACGCAGCCGCCCGGCCTCCTTGGCCGCCGCGGCCACCAGCCGCGCGGCCTCGTGCTCCGCCCGCTCCTCGGTCCGCCGGGCCAGTTCGTCCGCCTCGGTGCGCAGCGCGGACGCCGTCCGGTCCGCCGCGTCCCGCACCCCGCCCCCGTACGCGTCCGCCTCGACGCGGGCGTCCTTGGCGGCCTGCGCCGCCTCGGTGCGCAGCCGGGCCGCCTCGGACTCCGCCGTGGTCAGGATCAACCGGGCCTCGGTGCCGAGCGATTCGTACGTCTCCTCCGGCAGCTGCGCCACATGGGCGCGCAGCGCGGCGAGTTCGACGTCCATCTCGTTGCACAACACGGTGAGCCGGGCGGCCCGCTCCCAGCACGAGTCACGGTCGATGGAGAGTCCCTCGAAGCGGCGGTCCACGTCCTCCGGGCGGTAGCCACGCCCTCGTACGGTCTCGAACCCGTGAGGCGAAACCGATGCACTCATCCCTAAGCCCCTCTGTGCAGTTGCGCGCGCTGTCGTGTGGACGGGTGCGAAGTCGCACCATCGCGACACTCCACCCAACTCACCCCACCAGGATGCGTCATTTATCGGCAGAAGTCGGAATTGGATCATCGTTGCGCAGGGATTGGAACAACCGCTTCGCCCCGTTCTCGTCCCAGAGCAGTACGGACCCGGAACCGCTCACGAACGCACTGGGCTGCCGCACCGGAACCGTCGTCGCCACCCCGTCGCCTCCGAAGATCCGCTTCATCGCCCAGCCCAGGTCCAGCGCGTCCGACACCTCCGCCCCCCGGTCCACCGTCACCGCCGTCAAGACGGCGTCCAGCGCCCGCCGGAACCGGAACGGGTCGAGGAACGCCTCCGACCCCGCCAGTTCGTCCGCCACCGCCCCGATCAGCTGCCGCTGCCGCCGCACCCGCCCGAGGTCGCCCTCCGGGTCGGCATAGCGCGCCCGCACGTAGGCCAGCGCCTGCGCCCCGTCCATCCGCCGGCAGCCGGCCGGGAAGTCCGCCCCCGACCGCTCGTCCCGCAGCGGCTCGGCCAGGCACAGCCGCACGCCGTCCAGCGCGTCCACGATCTGCACCACACCCAGGAAGTTCACCTCGGCATAGCGCTCGATCCGCAGCCCGGTCGCCTGCTCCACCGTCCGGGTGAGCAGCTCCGGCCCGCCGTCCGCATACGCCTCGTTGATCTTGCGGCTGCCGTGCCCCGGTATCGGGACGTAGCTGTCCCGCGGCAGGCTGACCAGCGTCGGACCGTGCTCGCCGTAGTGCAGCACCATGATCGTGTCGGTGTTCTGCACCTGATCGTTGCCGACGTGCAGCTCCCGGCGCTGCCGCGGCGTCAACCCGGCACGACTGTCCGAGCCCACCAGCAGCCAGTTCGTGCCCCGGCCCGCGGCCGGCCGCCCGGCGTACGCGGCCACCGCGTCCGTGTGCCGCAGCTGCCGCTCCACCCGCACATAGAGCCCCACCCCGGCCGACACCACCAGCACGAGCAGCGCCAGCACCGCCACCAGCACCCAGGTCAGCCACGACACCCGCCGGCGCGGCCCCGGGCCCCGCAGCGACCTGGCGATCCGGCGCCGCTGCCGCCGCCCGACCCGATGAGCCGTCGTCGGCGACGACGGCCACGAGGGGGGTATCGGACGGCCCATATACGCATGGTCCCGGCGCCCGACCCGGCGCGCAGGTCGAACACCGGGACCAGGCCCGTCACCGCACGGCGCACAGCGCGCCCGCGCCGCCCCGCCTCACGGGGACGCCCCTGGCCGGGGAGCCGGCTGGGCAGACACCTGGGGAGACACCCAGGGAGGCATCCGGGGAGGCATCCGGGGAGACGCCCCTACAGCAGCCCGTCCCACATCTGCTCCAGCAGCACCGACCACCACGTCTCCGGCGAACCCAGCGCCGGCGGATCCAGCGCGACCAGCTGTGCCTGGAAGTCGACGGTCCACCGCCCCGCCTGCTCCGGCGTCAGCCCGTACCGCAGCCGCCACATCCGCCCCAGCATCGCCAGACAGCGCACGAACTCCGGCAGCCCGCTGTTCACGAACTGCGGCGCGACCGACTGACCGCCCGGACCCGCCTCCAGCGGCACCGCCACGATGTTCGCGGTCCCGTACTGCACGCACAGCTGCCGGCCGAAGTCGTTCCCCATCACCAGGTACGACCCGGCATCCGCCGCCGGCTGCACCCGCCGCTCCGCCGCCAGCTCCGCCAGCGTCGGCACCGGACGGCCCGGCTGCGCCTGCGCCCAGAAGAACGGCCCGAAGTCGACCGGCAACCCGGCCCACACCAACATCTGCGCCACCACGTCGGGCACGCCGTGCCGGGATACCGCCCGCTGATCGAACCGGAAGATCCCCTGCGGCCCGAAGGCCTGCTGAAGCTCCTGCCCGATCGCCTGCGGCGGGACCGGCGGCACCGGCGGCACCTGCGAGGGGTGCGGCAGCGGCACCCGCACCGGCGCCGGCCGCGCCGGGCCGTCCGCCACCTGGTGCAGCTCCCCCTGGTGCTCGACGAGGTGCCGCACGCCCTGCTGACGCGAGGCGTGGTCCTTGCCGTACGCAGCGGTGTGGCTGATCCGCACCTGCGGCCAGTTGTCGCGGATCATCCGGGCGCAGTAGCCGCCCGGCAGATCACAGCACTCCAGCTCGGTGTGCAGCTCCAGCACCTGCTGCGGCGGGACGTTCATCCCGCGCAGCTCGTGCAGCAACTGCCACTCCGGATGCGGCGTACCGGGCGCCGAGCGGCGCACGATCTTCTGCTCCGAACCGTCCGGCGCCCGGTAGCTGAGCACGGCCATGTAGCCGGGGCCGACGGTCGGCTGACCGCCGGGGGCCTGCGGATAGCCGTACCCGCCCGGGGCACCGGAACCACCGGGGCCCTGCGCACCCGGCGGACCGGGCTGCGGACCGGGCACTCCCGGAGGCGGCACACCGAGGCCACCGGGGCCACCGGGGCCGGGACCACCCGCACCGGGCAGCGCCGCGCCACCCGCCAGCATCGTCGCGGCGGCATGCACCCCGCCACCACCGGTACCGCCCGCCACCGGCGGGGCGGGCGGCGGCGGAGGCGGACCGCCCTGGCCGCCTTGGCCGCCTTGGCCGCCTTGACCGCCCTGACCCGGCCGACCACCGGCAGCCGCACCGGACTGCCCGGGCACACCGGGAGGCGCCGGCGGCGGAGGCACACCGGGGCCACCGGCCGGCCGCGCCGGACCGCCCGCGCCACCGAGGCCGGCCTGCAAGGACGCACCATCGGCGAGCATCGTCGCGGCGGCGTGCACCCCGCCACCGGAACCACCCGCACCACCGGGGCCCCCGGCACCCGCGCCGCCGGAACCGGCACCGCCGGCCGCACCGGCCCCCTCCGAGCCACCCGGCCCGTCCACCGCACTGAGATCCACGTCCGCCGCATCCAGCTGCGACACCAGCTGCGTCGGCACATACCCGCCGGCCGGCGCACCGGGCGCACCCGGGCCGGACGCCGCGGCCTTGCGCGTCTCGGCCGCCGCGACCTCCGCCCGGTCCCGCCGCCCGCCTCCGGGCGTACCGGGCACCCCCGGAGGCGGCGGCGGCCCCCCGGCGGCGCTACCGGGCAACGACGAGCCGTCGGCCAGCATCGTCGCCGCGGCATGCACCCCACCGCCCACCGGCGGAGCGGGCGGCGGCGCCCCGGGGCCGGCCGCGGCCGGCGCACCGGCCGTCACACCCGGCGGAGGCGGCACATCGACGACCGGCGCACCGGACGGCGGCGGCAGATCCGGCAGCCCCGCAACCGCCGGCGGCGCGGACGGCATCGGCGGCGGCACGGCCCCACCGGGCCCGCCGGCCGCACCAGCGTCCGGCAGGTCCAGCGCCGGCGCCACCTGCGTACGCGGCAACTGACTGCCGCCATACAGCAGTTCGGTCTTCGCGTCCGGTCGGGCACGCGGCGTCGACGGAGCGTCGTCCACCTCGTCGAAACCTTCCAACGGCGGCGCGAAGACCGTCTGCGGCAGCCCCACCGAACGGTCCTCGACCCCCGCGTCGGAGTGCGTGGTGTCCGCCGCCGCCCACGGCGTCGCCTCCCCGGCAGCGCCCGCAGCGCCGCCCGCGGCAGCCGCACCCGGGCCCGCCTCCGGCGTATCCGCACCCAGCTGCGTCGCCGGCGCACCGGCACCGCTGACGTTCACCTCGGCCCAGGCATCCGCGGCCGCGGCCTCCGACGCGGCCGGGGCAGCGGGGGTCGCCGGGGCAGCGGGGGTCGCCTGTGACGGCACCGAAGGCGCCGCCGCACCACCCCGCCGGTCGGGGACGCCGATCGCATCCGCCGCCTCCTGAAGCCACTCCGGCGGCGTCAACAGGAACGACGTGGCCTCCAGATCGATCCGCTGCGGCGGCTCGGCCGCGCCGTACCCGCCGTCCACCGCAGCGCCGTACTCCTCCTCGTACCGCCGGATCACCTCACCCACCGGCAGCCCCGGCCACAGCGTCGTCTCGCCGCTGTCCCGCGCGATCACCAGCCGCGCCCGGCCGCCGCCCGTGGCCACCCCGGAACCGTCGGTACCGGAGGCACCGCCCTCCCGGTCCTCCGCCCAGGCCACGAAGCCCAGATCGAACTCCCGCACCCGCACCTCACGGTGCTGCGCCGCCGGCACATCGCCGTTCACCCAGCGCTCCGCGCGCTCCTGCGCCTGTGCGAACGTCACCATCGCCGTCAGCCCCCCACCGCGACGGCGGACGCGAAGCCGCCGTCCACCATCAGGTTCGCCACGGTCTCCAGCTCCGGCGGATTGCCCGCCAACCGCAGCAGAAAGTCATCGAAGTCCGCACCGCACGGCAACAACAGCCGCTCCACCCGGTCCTGCACCGACCAGCCGTCCTGGTCCCGCGCATCGTCGTACGGACAGAACCACACCGAACCCGGCGCCTCGCCCCGCACCTTCACCGCGACCACCCCGCCCTGCACGAACACCACACCCAGGTAGTCCTTGGTGAAGTGATCCCGCAGACACTTGTTCACATAGACGAGATCGTTCACCGCGGCGTCATCGCGCACCGTGAAGAACGGCTGGTCGATCAGCAACCCCAGCTCCGCGTCGAGCGCCGCACCCACCGGCGCGCACCCGCCCGCCGCCTTCAAGAACGAGCGGTACGCACCCGGCAGCCGATAGCCCAGCGCCTCCTCGGCCTGCACCACCTGCTCCTCACCCACCGCCAGATCGCGATGGGGCAGCCCGAAGTGCACCGGCCGGGTCTCCTGCAACGGCCGGGTACCCCGCTTGTCATGCGCCACCGCAGCCGTCGCCAGCCCACCGTGATGCCGCAACAGCGCCTTCACCTCGACCGGGATCAGCTCCATCCGCCGCGTACCGGCCACGTGGTGCCACGTCCAGCCGTGCGGCGTCGCCACCGCCGGCACGTCTATCCACAGCTCGTGCCCCTGCGCATGCAGCGCCGCGTTCGCCGACACGTAGTCCGTCAGCCTCAGCTCGTCCACGCCGAAGCCCTCCGGCGGCTCGGCGATCTCCGCCGCGGCCCGCGCATACGGCGTGAACTCCGGAAAGCCCCGCTCGTCCACCCGCACCCCCGCGGGATACCGCGCGGCACGCACCGGGTCCGGAAAATGCACGACCTGCCCGGCATAGGCCGAATTCGGTGGCGCGGCATGTCCCGCCGCCTGGGGGCCGGGAAGAGCCCCCAGCCCTGGCCGACCTGTCGTCATCGCGGTTGCCCCCTGGCTGAAGCTGGCTTTGGGGCACAGCCTATGCCGTACCGCAACACCCCCCACCGCCCCCGCCCTCGCACGTCAGCCCCGCGACACACCGACGTCACCCACCGCCCCACCACCCCCCGGCACCCCGCACACCACCCCGCCCACCAGCCGCGATACCCCCCGACCGACGCCCCATCAGCTCCCCGTGAGATCACCGACAGCCCGTCCGACTACCACAACACCCAGCACATTTGGCAGGCTGACCCCGCAACCGGGGGATTGCAGGGAGGGAAATCACCACGGATGAGCACCACCGCACGCCACGGCACCGGAGCCGGGGATCCCCGCATCGGCTGGAGCGGCACCGCCGACACCCATCGCGCGCCTGTCCTCCACCACCGCAGGGACGGCATCCTCCCCACCATCGGCGCCGCCTTGTCCGTACGCGGACAAACCCTCACCTGCACCGCGAGCAAGGCCGAACAGCCCCCCGCACTGCACCCCCTGGTCCAGGACTTCCTCGACGCCCTCGCCACCGCCCAACGCGAACGCTTCACCGGACGGTGCCCCGAAGCGGTCCTGCTCTCCCGCCACCTCACGGCCGTCGAAGCCAACCGCTCCAAACGCGCCGCCCGCAAACCACTCACCAACGGCGAAGCCCGCCGCTCCCTCAAACACTCCAAGATCACCGCACGCCACATCCGCGAGGACGGCGACCCCCAGCACGGCAGCTACGCCCCACCCTGCCGTTCCTGCGACGCCCTCCTCGCCCACTTCGGCGTCATGCCCATCGGAAGCTGACCGCCACCATGCCGCCCACCACCCCCGGCCCCCGCACCCCCGCGCACGACCGCACCGACTCCACCCGCTTCCCCGCCGCCGTCGACGTCGCCCTCCAACAGGCCGGCTGGCAACCCGGCCGCTGGGACATGACACAAGCCGAACACTGGGCCGACACCCTGCGCGCCCACACCTCCCCCGCCGGCCACCGCCACACCGTCTTCCCCGCCGCCGTCGAGGCCTGGGCCGAGTTCGGCGGCCTCCACATCACCGGCCCCGGCCCCGGCCGCCACATCGCCCCCACCCCCTTCGCCATCGACCCCCTGCACGGACTGCACATGGCCCGCACCCTCGGCGACCTGGGCCGCGCACTCGACACCGAGGTCGCCCCCCTCGGCCGCGAGGAACTCACCGCCCCCGGCGGCACGACATACGCACAGGCCACCCTCGCCATCGACGCCGAAGGCCGCGTCTACAGCCTCGACCACACCGGCGACTGGTACCTCGGAGCCGACATCGACACGGCGCTGGGGACGCTGGTGCTGGGCACGAAGCCGAGCCGGCTCGGGGTGCATCCCACGTAGCCGGTCCGCTGCGCTTGGCTGGCTTCCCACGTTGCCGGCTTTCCCGCCGTGGGGGTTGCTGTGTGTTTTTCCCCGCCTTCGGCGGGAGCGGGTGGGGTTGTGGGCCGGGGGTGCCTGGTGGGTGGTGGGTTGCGGGGGTGGTCCTCCCGCAAGTGAGGCACCCCCGCCCGGTGGGGGGAAGACGTAGACGGAAGCCCGGCCTCGTGACAACGAGGCCGGGCTTCCGTCTCTCCACCCCCACCGGGGTGGGGTCCTGGACACCGGCGGGCGGGGGCGGTCCTGCGGGGGTGGGTTTCCGGACGTAAAGCGAAGCAGTCCGGAAACC
>NZ_JBEZIX010000021.1:0-143050 GCF_040651315.1 Streptomyces sp. NPDC048506 | reverse complement strand
TCATCAAGACCATGAAGGACACCGGCGCCGACATGAGCGTCAAATACAAGGAGACCGCCCGCGGCGGCCTCGCCGTCAACATCATCGAATGCTGAGCTTGTAGGCCGGTTGTAGGCCCTGACCAGCGCATTTGCCTCTTTCGGCGCTGTCAGGGCCTGCCCTGCCCACGTGGCGGAACCGTCCCTGGAGACTCCCTGGGAACAGTCGCAAAAGTCCCTGAAGGGTCCCTGGGCCCGGGCGCGGAAGGCGCCCACCCAATAACAAGAGTTTTGTTAAAGTGGATCCATGGCCACCTCCTCCGCTCCCGGCGAAGGCCCCGTCCGTCCGGTGTCCGTCTCCCTCCACGAAGGCACCATCGCCGCCCTCAAAGCACGGACCGGCAAACGGGGCATGTCCGCCTACGTCGAAGCCCTCATCCAGCGCCAGCTGGAGCGGGACCGGCTGCGCGAACTCATCGAAGACGCCGAAGCCGAACACGGCCCGGTGGACCAGGTAGCGGTCGAGACCAAGCGAGCCATCCTGCGCGGTGACACGGCCGGCTCGGCGGACGCCGCGTGAGCGGCACGCTCGTCCTGGACTGCGAAGGCCTGTCCAAGCTCGTGCGGCGCACACCCGAACTCACCGAATGGCTCGCCGCGGCCGAAGCGGAGGACATCCGCGTCGTCACCAGCTCGGTGACGCTCGTCGAAGCCCGCGACCCCAGAACCAACCAGGCCCGCTTCGACCACGCCGTCTCCCGCGTGAACATCGTTCCCCCCGGCGAAGCCATCGCCCGCCACGCCAGCAAGCTCCTGGCCGCTGCCGGCCTGCACGGCCACACGTACGCCATCGACGCCATCGTGACCGCCACCGCACTCGCCTCGCCCGCCCCCGTGACCGTCCTGACGTCGGACCCCGAGGACCTCCTCATGCTGTGCGGACCCGGCGTCCGCATCGTCAAGGTCTGACTCCGCGAGGCCGCGTCTCGACGGAACGTGGGTATCCCTGCGTGGAAAGCGCGCCGCGCATGGCCCGCAACGCCGTCGGCCGTGGGGGGGGACCGACGGCTCCGCGGCGGGCGGCTACCTGCCGATCTCCCAGGCGAAGGGCGGGAGTTCACGGGCCCGGGAGTAGACCTCCAGGGCCTGGTTCGCGGGGACGAAGGGGTGGACGCGGGCGCCTTCGAGGCCGGCCAGGAGGCGGGCGCAGTGCTGGACACAGCCCGCGACCTCCCTGCCGTGGCGGTCGACGATGGTGGCGGCGTCGTGCGGTCCCTCGCACGGGGTGGGGTCCTTGGCCGCCGCGGCCGGGCAACGGCGGTGGAGGGCGGCAGACGGTGCCGGCTCCGGGCCGGCCGTCGGGGACGGGGTGGAAGCGTCGAGCGGCTGGTTCATGCGCAGTCTCCCCCTGGCGGTGCGGTGTTCGGGCCATGAGTCGTGCGCTGTCCGTGGCGGAATCGCTACGGTCCGGTGCACAGGACAGTGCTGCTCGGTGCGGGCGGCGTCCATGCCCCCTTGGTGAAGACCTGATCCGATCGTCAGCTATTCATGGGAATGTCCGCCCGTAGGGGGTGCCCGGCGGGGGTCCGGGCGAAGGTCAGGGCGGGGGACGGCGTACGGCTCCAGCAGCAGCGCCAGGGCGAGCAGGGCGGTGGCCAGCAGCCAGCCGGCGAGCACGTCGCCGGGCCAGTGGACGCCCAGGTAGACGCGGGTGAGGCCGACACCGACCGCCCAGAGCGCGAGCACCGCCCAGCAGGTGCGGGCCACGGCGGGGCGGGCGCGACGGGCGATGCCCCAGGCGAGGATGCCGGCCGCCAGCGCCGAGGTGGTGGTGTGGCCGGAGGGGAAGGAGCAGCCGGAGGCGTGGCCGACCCAGTCGGCGACCGGTGGGCGGGGGCGGGCGACCAGCACCATCAGGCCGTAGCGGATCGCCTGGCCCGTGGCGAGAACGGCCACCGCGCAGAGCACCGCGCGCAGCCGACCGGGGGCGCCGCGACCGGCCAGCAGACCGGCGAGCACCGCCATCAGGTACGGGACGACACCGGTCCCGGTGGCCGTGAGCGCGCGGGCCAGTGACAGCAAGGGCTCCCCGCGGTGTGCCACGGACCAGTGGTGGGCGGCCCGTTCGGGGGCCAGCGGGACACCGTGCCGCACGGAGACGGTGATGGCCAGCGCGGCGAACAGCGCGGCGCAGACCGCGGCGAGGACGAGCAGCGGGCCGGCGGCGCGGCGCGAGCCGGCCGGTGCGGACCGCCGGTCGGCCGCCGGCCGCGGTTCCGGCCCCGTCGCGCCGGGCTCCTCCCCCGACACCGTCACCGCGCGGCCACCAGGGGGCGCAGCCAGCCGCCGCGGATCCGGTCGACGAGAGGGGCCGCGCGGCCGGCGAGCGGAGTGAGCCACCAGGCGACGAGCGCGCCGACGACCAGGCCGACCGCCACGTCGTGTGGGTAGTGCACGCCGATCCAGACGCGTGAGGCGCCCATCAGGAGCGCGGCGGGGACGGCGATCCGACCGAGCTGGCGGTCGCACAGGAACAGGGCGACCGCGGCGGCCGCGGCGATCGCGGAGTGGTTGCTGGGGAACGACCAGTCCCCGGGCCCCGGGCAGGCCTCGACGGTGACGGTGTGCAGCGTCAGGCAGGGCCGCTGCTCGTCGAAGACGCTCTTGACCAGGTCGTCGAGGACGAAGGCGGCGACCACGACGACGGGGGCGGCCAGCGCCCGCGCCACCGCGGCGGAGTCGCCGTGCCGGGCCCGCCACCAGCCGAGCAGCATCAGCCCGGCGAAGAGGGCGAGGCCGTAGTCGCTCCAGGACGCGATGAGCAGGTTCACGCCGTGCGGGGTGTGGCGGGCGAGGTCGGTGAGGAAGGCGTATGCGCCGCCGTCCATCGAGGCTCCGCCGAAGGCGAGAGGGTTCACGGGTGCTCCTTGGCGGCCGGCCGGGTGCCGCGCCGCTGCCGGTGGGGGTGTGGTGGTACGGGTGCGGGCATCACGTGCCGGGTGGCGTGGTGGCGTCGACGTGCTCCGTTCCCGCCGCCGGGCGCCGGCGGGAGCGGAGCAGTTCGACGCCGAGCGGGGTCAGCGAGACCAGGACCACGAGTGCGACCGTCGGCAGCAGGTAGCGGTCGACGTTGGGTACCGAGGCGCCCAGGCCGTAGCCGGCGAGGGTGAGGCCGAGGGTCCAGAGCAGGCCGCCGGTGATCTGCCAGCGGGTGAAGGTCCGGGCGGGCACGTTCAGGGCGCCGGCAAGCGGGTTGAGGACGGTGCGCACGACGGGGACGAAGCGGGCGAGCACGATGGCCTTGGCGTGGCCGTAGCGGGTCAGGTACTCCTCGGCGCGGGCGGCGCCCTCGTGCAGCTTCCGGGCGCGGCTGCGGGCCAACAGGCTGCGGCCGCCGCGCCGGCCGATCCAGTAGCCGGTCTGGGACCCGGCGAGCGTGCCGACCGCGGCGGCGATGAGGACCTGCCCCAGCGCCAGGTGCACGGCGCCGCCGGCGCCCGGGGCGCACAGCAGTCCGGCGGTGAACAGCAGGGAGTCGCCGGGCAGGAAGAAGCCGACCAACAGCCCGGTCTCGGCGAACAGCACGACGGCGACGCCCAGGGCGCCGAAGGCGGCCAGCAGCGAGCCGGCGTCGAGCACGTCGATGGCCTGGGCGAGACCGGGCACGTGCCCCGTCACCTGCGTCGATGCGACGGCTACGACCATGTCGGTGGGCCCTCCCATAATGGGTTGCGGGCCTGCCGGACGGCCGACCCGACCGACTACAGTCGAGTAGACGGTCTACGGAACTGTAGACGACGATCGGATGAAGGGCGTTCCATGTCGGAGACCTCACCCATGCAGCGGCGCCCCTCCGGCGAGTTGGAGGCGAGCGTGCTCGCGGCGCTCTGGGCGGCCGACGCACCGCTGAGCCCCGCCGAGGTGCAGAGCGCGCTGGGCGGCCGACTGGCCCGCACGACCGTCACCACGATCCTGTCCCGGCTGCACGACAAGGGCGCGGTCTCCCGCTCCAGAGCCGGCCGCGGCTTCGCGTACTCCCCGATACAGGACTCGGCGGGGCTGACCGCCCGGCGGATGCGCAGCGAGCTCGACAAGCAGGACGACCGCGGCACCGCCCTGGCCCGTTTCGTCTCCCAGCTCACCGACGAGGACGAGCAGTTGCTGCGCTCCCTCCTGGACGGAGCGGAGGACGGCGCCCCGGGCGCGCCGGGGACGCACGGGACGCCGGGGACCGGCCCACGGTCCGGTCCGGGAGCCGCTCCGTGATCGTCGCCGTCTGGATCCCGTTGCTGGTGCCGCTGCTCGCGGTGCCGGCCGCGCGCCGGCTGGCGGAGTCGCTGCCGCCCCGCGCCGCGGCCTGGCTGCTGACCGGCTGCGCCGCCCTCCTCGCCGGCTGCACGACGGCGGCGCTCGGCCTGCTGCTGACCGCCGGGGCGCTGCGGTTGCCCCCCGTCGCCGCGCTGGGCCACCTCTCCCTGCCGCTGCTCGGCGGTGATCCGGCCGTCGCCGTCACCGCGGCGTGCGTGGCCGGCGGCCTGCTCGTCGGCTGTGCCACGGCCGTCGTCCGGAGTGCCGGCCGGCACCGCGCCGAACTGCGCACCGCCCGGAGCGACGCCGACGGGCACCCGGCCTCCGGCGACCTCGTCGTCCTGCCCGACTCCGCCCCGGACGCGTACGCCCTGCCGGGCCGCCCGGGCCGGGTGGTGGTCACGGCGGGGATGCTGCGGGCGCTGCCGCCGGCCGAGCGGGAGGCGCTGTTCGCCCATGAACGGGCCCATCTCACCGGCCGGCACCACCTCTTCCTGCTCACGGTCGCGCTGGCCTCGGCCTGCCATCCGCTGCTCCGCGCGCTGCGCGCTCCGCTGGCGTACGCCCTGGAGCGCTGGGCCGACGAGGTCGCGGCGTCCCAGGTGGGCGACCGCCGGGTCACCGCCCGCGCCATCGGCCGCGCCGCGCTGGCCGCCCGGCCGCACGCCCCGGCGCCGTCCCGCCCCCGCAGCGTCCTCGCCGCGACGGCGGGCCCGGTGCCCCGTCGGGTCGCCGCCCTGCTGTCCACCGACCGGACGGCCGACCACTCCGCGGTGCGGACCGGCTTCCGCGGCCGCCATCTGATCGCCGCGGCCCTGCTCGGCTGCATCGCCTTCTCCGCGGCCAGCGCCCTGGACGCCGCGGCGGACCTGCACGAAACGGTGGAGGTGGCGCAGGGGGAGGCGGGGCGTTAGGGGGCTCCCCGAGGCGCTCCTCGGGGTTGGGCGAACACATCCCGTAGGGGACGGGCGGGCCCCTTGCGGGCCACAACGCGGCGGGCGGGGCGGTATTTCCGAGGGCGGAGGGCGAAACTTCCGAGGGAATCCGAGGGAGCCGGAAGGAATCCGAGGGAGCCGGAAGGAATCCGGAGGAGTCGGAGGAGCGGCCCAGTGCCGCCTGGCCCGAGCCCTCTCGCCCGAGCCCGCCTCAACCGCCCGTGCCGGTCCCCGCTCCGGTACCCGTGCCGGCCTCCCTGCCGGCTCCCGCGCCCTTCCCCCTGCCCACCGTGAAGCCCAGGGTGGCGCCGCCGCCCGGGCGAGGGGCGGCGAAGGCGTGACCGCCGTGGGCGGTGGCGATCTCCCGGACGATGGCCAGGCCGAGGCCGGAGCCGGGCAGGCCGCGGGCGGCCGGCGCCCGGTAGAAGCGGTCGAAGACCCGGGTGAGGTCGGCCTCCGCGATACCGGGGCCGCGGTCGAGGACCTCGATGCGCGCGCCGGTGACCACGACCTCGATCGGCTCCGTCCCACCGGCGTCGAACTTGGCGGCGTTCTCCAGCAGGTTGGTCAGCGCCCGGTTCAGCGCCGCGGGCCGCCCCTCGACCACGGCCGGCCGGACGGTGCGGACGGCGATCTCGCGGCCGGTGCGGCGGCGCGCCGAAGCGGCCGCCTTCTCCGCGACCTCGGCCAGGTCCACCTCGGCCAGCGGGTCGTCGCCCTGTCCGGCGGCCAGCGCGACCAGCTCGTTGACCAGGTCGCTGAGCTCCCGTGCCTCGCCCGTCAGATCGGCGAGCAGTTCCTCGCGGGCCTCCGGCGGAAGGTCGTCGAACCGCTTGAGCAGCGAGATGTTCGTCCGGAGCGAGGTGAGCGGGGTGCGCAGCTCGTGGCCGGCGTCCTGGACGAGGCGCTGCTGGTCCTGGACGGCGCTGGCCAGCCGCCCGAGCATGTCGTCGAAGGCCCGCCCGAGGCGGGCGACCTCGTCGCGGCCGGCCACCGGGACCGGGACGTCCAACCGGCCGTGCTCCGCCACGTTCTCGGCGACCGAGGTCAGCCGGACCAGCCGGCCGGTGATCCGGCGCGCCAGCCACCAGCCGCCCGCTCCGGCCAGCGCGATCACCGCGGCGGCCAGCAGCGCGGTGCGCTGTTGGAGCGCGGAGAGCAGGTCCTCGGTCTCGCTGAACCGCTGCGCGACCTGGACCGCGCCGCGCCCGCCGCCCAGCGCGACCGTGGCGACGTGGTACTCCCCGTCGCCGATGTCCGCCTCCCGCTCCGCGAGCCGGCCGGCCTGCGCGTCGGTGGCGATCCGGCGCTCGGTGGCGCCGACCGGCAGGGCCGGGCGGCCCAGCTCGACGATCCGGCCCCCGGCGCCCAGGATCTGCACGTCGGTACGGGTGGGCCGGGTCAGGTCGTCGCGCGGCCCGTCGTGGTCGGGGTCGGAGCTCGCGTAGTCGCCGGGCCTGAACGGCTGCTCCTGGACCTGGGTCCGCAGGTCGCGCACGACCTCGGAGAACACCGACTTCTCGTCCACCCGTACCAGCCGGGCGGCGGCGTCGTAGCTGAGGAAGCCGACGAGCACGGTCACCGCCGCGGCTCCGACGGCGAAGGCCACCGCGAAGGCGGTGCGCAGACTGGCCGGTCTCCGGGTGCGCAGCCAGGCCGCCCGGCCCCCGCGCCGACAGGAGCGCAGCCACGAACGCATCCGGGCGCGCAGCGGGCGGCCACGGCGGGCGCGGGGCCCGGTGGGTCCGTCGCCGTTGCGGGGCCCGGGCATCTCAGTCCTCCCGCAGGACGTAGCCGACGCCGCGCACCGTGTGGATCAGCGGGCGGCTGCCGGGGACGTCGACCTTGCGGCGCAGGTAGCCGACGTAGACCGCGAGGTTCTTGGAGCCCGGGCCGAAGTCGTACCCCCAGATCCGGTCGTAGATCGTCGAGTGGTCGAGGACGATCCCGGCGTTCCGGGCGAGCAGCAGCAGGAGTTCGAACTCGGTGCGGGTGAGCTCCAGCTCGCGCTCACCGCGCCAGGCACGGCGGGAGAGGCCGTCGATCCGCAGGTCCGCGGCCTCGACGAGGCTGCTGTCCGCCAGTCGGGCCTCGAACCCAGCGCCGTACTCCCCGCCGCCGCCTCCCTCGGCGCCGGTGTCACCGCCTCCGGTGTCACCGCCTCCGGTGTCACCGCCTCCGATTCCGCCGTCCGCGGGCGCCGTCGTCCGGCGCAGCAGCGCCCGCAGCCGGGCGAAGACCTCCTCGACGTCGAACGGCTTGACCACGTAGTCGTCCGCCCCGGCGTCCAGCCCGGCGATCCGGTCGGCCGTCTCGACCCGTGCGGTCAGCATCAGGATCGGGGTGCGGTCCTGCTCGGCCCGCAGCACCTGGCACACCTGGAGCCCGTCGATGCCCGGCATCATCACGTCCAGCAGGATCACGTCCGGCCGCTCGCGGTGGGCGGCGGCGAGCGCCTGGATGCCGTCGGCGACGGCGGTGACCCGGTACCCCTCCAGGGTCAGGGCGCGCTCCAGCGCGGTGCGGATGGGACGGTCGTCCTCGGCGAGCAGTACGGCATAGGTCACCCGGCAAGTCTGCCAAGGCCACCGCGGTGCGGCGGGG
Organism: Streptomyces sp. NPDC048506; assembly: GCF_040651315.1. Classification (NCBI taxonomy): domain Bacteria; kingdom Bacillati; phylum Actinomycetota; class Actinomycetes; order Kitasatosporales; family Streptomycetaceae; genus Streptomyces; species Streptomyces sp. NPDC048506. Next base: position 135,225 of record NZ_JBEZIX010000021.1, on the reverse strand, counting down.
GGTGGACGGTCCGGCGGCGGCTTTCTTACCCGGCTCTCACCGAGGGTTCTTACCTCGCTCTCACCCCGGCCACGCCCTCGGCTTACCCCGTGCCGACACGGTGGCGCGGTGCCGGACGGGCCGGTCGCGGCGCCCCGTCCGCGGCAGCGGTCCCAGCCGGTCGCTTCGACTGGGCACTCGGGAAGACGCGACACCGTATGAAGATCACCCTCCTGCTGCACAACGCCTACGCCATCGGCGGCACCATCCGCACGACCTTCAACCTCGCCGCGGCGCTCGCCGACCGGCACGAGGTCGAGATCGTCTCGATGATGCGGCACCGCGAGGTCCCGCGGTTCACGGTGGACCCCAGGGTGCGGTTGGTACCGCTGGTGGACACCCGGGTCGGCAGCGAGGACATGGCGGATCCGCGGTTCGGCGAGCCCGCCCGGGACTTCCCGCTCACCGAGAAGCGGCACCACCAGTACAACCGGCTGATCGACGTCCGGGCCGCGGAGTTCCTGCGCACCACCGACGCCGACGTGCTGATCGGCACCCGGCCCGGCATCAACGTCTACCTGGCCCGCTTCGGCCCCCGCCGGGCCCTGCGGATCGCCCAGGAGCACCTCCGCCACGATGCGCACGGCAAGCAGCTGCGGGCCGAACTCGCCCGCTACTACCGGACGTTGGACGCCCTGGTCACCACCACCGAGGCGGACGCCGCGGTCTACCGCAGACGGATGCCGCTGCCCGGCGTACGGGTCCTGGCGGTGCCGAACATCGTGCCCGCACCGGCCGGCCCGCCTTCCCCGGGCACCGCGAAGGTGATCTCCGCGGCCGGCCGGCTGGTCCGCGGCAAGCGCTTCGACCTGCTGATCGAGGCGTTCTCCGCGGTCACCGTCAAGCACCCCGACTGGCGGCTGCGGATACACGGCGGCGGCGCCGAACGGGAGCGGCTCCAGGGGTTGATCGACGGGCTGGGGCTGAGCGGGCGGGCGGAGCTGACCGGGCCGCGCTCACCGATCGAGGCGGAGTTCGTCAAGGCGTCGATCGTGGCGTCGGCCTCGGACGCCGAGTCGTTCGGCATGACCCTCGTCGAGGCGATGCGCTGCGGGGTGCCGGTCGTCAGCACCGACTGCCCGCTCGGCCCGGCCGAGATCATCGAGGACGGCGTGGACGGGCTGCTGGTGCCGGCCGGCGACGGCCGGGCGCTGGCCGCCGGTCTGCTCGACCTCATCGAGGACCCCGAGCGCCGCCGGACGATGGCCGAGGCCGCGGTGGCGAGCGCCCGCCGCTACGACCCGGAGCCGATCGCCGAGCGCTACGACCTCCTCTTCCGGGAACTGCGGTCGACGCGGACGAGCCGGGCCTGGCGGCGCACCGCGGGCCGGACCCGGGCCCGCGCACGGGCCCTCGCACGGGGCCTCGCGCGCCGGGCGCTGCGGCGCTAGGGGCACCTGGCGAACACCCCAACGAACACCTCGGCGAACACCCGCGGCGCCCCAGGAACGGCGGGGCCGGTCCGGTCCGCGAGACCGGACCCGCCTTCGGTCGAACGTCTGACTATTCCTCACCATGCCTGCGGAGCAAGGAACTTCCCGGCATCGATCTGGCGTCTCTGGTAGCGAACATGCTGAACTGCTGGAACGCACCGGAACGAAACCGCTCCACACGGGGCGCCCGCACGGTACGGAACGCCGAGGGAACACGCCGGGCGCCTCGGAACACCTTGCAACGCAATTGACAGTTCGAGCAGTTGACGCTTCGAATCCGCAGGTCCGACCGAGCAGGAGGCCGTTCATGCTGCACGGTGTCGATGTCAGCTCCTACAACACCTCGTATTCCACCGAAGGGCTGGACTTCGTTTTCGTCAAGGCCACCGAAGGCCGCTCCTACATCAATCCGCACCAGAACGCGCAGGCGGCGAAGGCCCGTAAAGCCGGCTGCGTGGTCGGTTTCTACCACTTTCTGTGGCCGGGGAATATCGCCGCGCAGGCACGGTATTTCGTCGAGAAGTGCGCATCGGTCCAGGGCGACATCCTGGCCTGCGACTGGGAGCGCACCGGCGACGGGACGTACGCCAGCAATGCGCAGAAGGACCAGTTCCTGGTCGAGGTGAAGAAGCTGCGCCCCACGCACCGGGTGATGCTCTACTGCAACCGCGATTTCTGGCTCAACCACGACACCACGTCCTACGCCGCGGACGGCCTGTGGATCGCCGACTACGTCACCGCCGGACATCCGCGGATCAAGGCGAAGTGGCGCATCCACCAGTACACCGACCAGCCGCTGGACAAGGACGTCGCGGACTTCTCCAACAAGGCCGCCCTCAAGAAATGGGCGCACCCGGCATAAGGTTTCCCCCGGCACGCGTCCTCGCGCCTCCGGGAACCGCGCGTACGGCTGGTCCGCACACCGCGTACGCGCCCCGGGAACAGCGCGTGACGCCTGCCGGTCCGTACCGCCGTCCGCACCGCCCCACGCGGCGAGAGAACACAAGGAGAAGCCGTGACCGACCCGGCGTCCAAGGCCCTGCAACAGGAGATCGCCCGGGATCTCCAGGTGACCGCGTCCTTCGACGCCGAGCAGGAGATCGAGCGCCGGGTGGCGTTCCTCACAGACCGGCTGACCTCCACCGGCCTGCGCTCGCTGGTCCTGGGGATCAGCGGCGGGGTCGACTCCACGACCACCGGCCGGCTCTGCCAGCTGGCCGTGGAGCGGGTCCGGGCCGCCGGCCACGAGGCGACGTTCTACGCGATGCGGCTGCCGTACGGCGTCCAGGCGGACGAGAAGGACGCCCGGCGGGCACTGGAGTTCATCCGGGCCGACCGTGAGCTGACCGTCGACGTCCGCCCGGCGAGCGATGCGGCGCTCTCGGCCGCGGTGGACGGCGGGCTCACCTTCCGCGACGCCCACCACCAGGACTTCGTCCACGGCAACATCAAGGCGCGGCAGCGCATGATCGCGCAGTACGCGGTCGCGGGTGCCCAGGACGGCCTGGTCGTGGGCACCGACCACGCGGCCGAGGCGGTCTCCGGCTTCTTCACCAAGTTCGGTGACGGTGCGGCCGACGTCGTGCCGCTCACCGGGCTCACCAAGCGCCGGGTGCGGGCCGTGGCCGCGGCGCTCGGCGCCCCGAAGGAGCTGGTCACGAAGGTGCCGACGGCCGACCTGGAGACCCTCGACCCGGGCAAGCCCGACGAGGACGCGCTCGGGGTGACCTACGACCAGATCGACGACTTCCTGGAGGGCGAGCCGGTCGACCCGGCCGCCTTCGAGGCCATCGTCCGCCGCTACCGGCTCACCGAGCACAAGCGGGCCCTGCCGATCGCACCGTGACCGGGGACGGGGCGCTCCCCGGCCCCGGACGGTCCGTCCGGTCATGGAGCGCCCCGGTCCGTCGGCCCCCGGCACCTGCTTGTCATGGTCCAGTAAGGGGACCGTCATCGAACCGGTGCGCAATCGTGCGCGTGAGCGGGCATGCATCTGCCCATGGGTAGCCGCGAAGCTCGATCGGAAGATCAACTGTCAGTGGGTCCCCCTACGCTCCACGACATGGGTGACCCACAGCTGCGCGAACTCCGGTCCGCGCTGACCACCGCCTCCGACCTTGCCACCGCCCTGACGTCCGCACCGACCCGGCAGGGCGCGGACCAGCTCGTCGACGTGCTGCGCCAGGCGCTGACCGCCGCCAGCTCGCTGGGGGCGGAGACCGGCCCGACCGGCTGCGCGCTCCATCCGCACGGCGCGGTCGACCCGCTCCACGGCGACCCGGAGGACCCCCTCCCGCCGGGCTACGGCAAGTGCCTGCTCTGCAACGACCGCCGGCGCCGGGCCGACGCCCACCATCCGCACGTCCGGCCGCACGCCCGACCGCATCCGCGCTGGCGGCGCCGGCTCAACGCCTGACGGGCCGGTCGGCGGCACCGCGCGGACGCCCCCTGAAGCCACGGAGATCGGGAAGCCCCGTGGCTGGGCGGGGCGGTTTCTAGAGGTCCTTCCCGCCCTTCGGGCGCCGTTCCGGCCGTAGCGCGACCCTGCCCAGCACCCCCGCGACGACCAGCGCGGCCACCGCGATCAGCACGGTGTCCGGAATGGCGCTGCCAACGTGGGCCACCCACTCCTCGACCCGGGTCTCGCGGTCCGCGTCGAGGATGCCGGGCAGCGCGCTGGTGCCGTTGAAGCGCAGGAAGAGCACGCCGATGCCGAGGAAGAACAGCCCGGACAGCAGCGAGGTGGTGTGCAGCCGCAGCGGGCCGAGGGTGAGTTCCCGGCCGCGCAGCCAGCCCCGGGTGCCGAGCCGGAAGCGGTCCCACAGCAGCGCGAGGACGAACAGCGGCAGCGCCATGCCCAGCGCGTACACGGCGAGCATCGAGGCCCCGTGGACGGGATTGCCGCTGACCGCCGTCACCGTCAGCACCGCGCCGAGGATCGGTCCCGCGCAGAAGCCGGCCAGCCCGTAGACGCAGCCGAGGAGGAACGTGGAGACGGCCGAGCGCGGGGTGATCCTGGCCGCTGCCGCCTGGGCGCGGCGGGAGGCGAAGCCGAGGCCCAGGATCTGTGCCAGACCCATCGCGATGACGACCCAGCCGCCGACGGTGATCAGCAGGTCGCGGTGGCCGTTGAACAGCCGGCTGGCCGCCGTACTGGCCACGCCGAGCGGCACCAGGGTGGTGGCCAGCCCCAGGTAGAACACCCCGGTGCGGGCCAGCAGTCGGCCCGGACTGGCGAGGGAGTAGGCGAAGAACGCCGGCAACAGCAGTGCGCTGCACGGGCTGACCAGGGCGAGCGCGCCGCCCAGGAACGCCGCGAGGTAGCCGATGTCGGTGGTCACTTGCCGGCCCCCGCGCCCTTCGCCCGCGCCTGGGCCGCGGCGTCGTCGATGGCCTGCGCGAAGACCGCGGTGGGCTGCGCCCCGGCCACCGGACGGCCGTTGACCAGGAAGGACGGCGTGGACTGCACACCGAGCCGGTAGCCCTCGTCCTGGTCCTTCTTCAGCGCCCGCTCGGCGTCCGCGCTCTTCAGGTCCGTGCGGAACTTCTCGATGTCCGGCACGCCGCCGGCCCGGGCCAGCTCGACGAGCTTGTCCTCGGCCAGCGCGTCGCCCTTGCGGGTCTTGGCGTAGAGCTCCTCGTGCAGCTGCCAGAACCGGCCCTGCCGACCGGCGGCCCAGGAGGCGCGGGCGGCCCGCTCGGAGTCGGCGCCGAAGACCGGGAAGTTGCGGAACTCGATGCGCAGGGTGCCCGCGTCGACGTACTTCTTGATCAGCTCGGGCTGGGTCTCACGGGTGAAGCGCCCGCAGAACGAGCACTGGTAGTCGGCGTACTCGACGAGCACCACCGGGGCGTCCTTCTTGCCGACGGCGAGCGGGTCACCGTCCTGGCGCCGACTGGTCTGCCGGGCGATGGCGTCGAACGCCTTCTGCTGGGCGGCGTCCTCCTGCGGCGCGGCGGAGCCGGCGGCCTCGGGCGCGCCGGTGTCACGGCCGGTGTCGCGGCCGCCCTCGACGGCCTTGCCGACGGCGATGCCGAGGGCGATCACGGCCACGACGAGGGCGATGACCGCGCCGACGGCGGCCAGTTTGCGGGTGGGAGAAGCGGAGGTGGGCATGCGGAAGCTCCAGACGTACGAAAGGGAGGGGTCGGGCCGGGTGCGTCGGGGCAGCGGCCTACATCCGCAGTACGGACAGGAGCGTGGGGTGGTCGGTGTGGTGCCCGCCGCGGGTGGGGGGTCGGGCGAGCGCGTGCTGGGCGGGCAGGTCGGCGGCGAGCGGGCCCGGACCGGTGGTCGCGGGGGCCAGGTGCTCGGCGCGGTGCGGGGCGGGCGGCGGGGCGGACTCGTCGGGTCCGGGTCCGTTCCGGTCCGAGCACCGCTTGGGCGCGTGCGCCTCGGCGACCGGGGCGGCGGTGGCGAGCCGCGGGGCGGCCTGCTCGGCGTCCCCGCTCGCCGGGCCCACCGTGCTCCGTCCGTTCTCGGCGTCCTGCGTCCCCGTCGCCGTCCCCGTCGCCGCGGACGGCGCCGCGGACGTCGCCGCCCAGGCGTGGTCGCCCCCGGTACGGCACAGCAGCGGTCCGAAGGCGACGGCGAGGAGGAGCAGCAGCGTCAACGCGGCCGATCGGCGCACGTGGTGCATGGCCCTCCTCTCCGTCTCCGCCGCGAGCATGAACAACCCATCCTACGGATCATCGCCGCGGGAACGGCGCGCCCGCCGGCGTACGGGGACGGTGCGCGCTGCGGACGTCAGCGGTCGGCGACCCGCATCTCGATCCAGGTCGTCTTGCCGCGGGGCAGCAGATCCACGCCCCAGCGGTCGGAGAGCGTGTCGACGAGGAAGAGGCCCCGACCGCTGGTGTCCATTTCCTGGACGGGCATGAGACAGGGCAGGCCGCGAGACGGGTCGCGCACCTCGATCCGGATCCAGCCACGGCGGCGGAGCATCCGCAGCCCGAAGGTCCGAGCGCCGGTGTGGCGTACGGCGTTGCCGACGAGCTCGGAGACGAGCAGTACGGCGTGCTCGGCGAGCTGCGGCGTCAGGGACCACTGCTTCAGGAGCACCGAGGCGGTCAGCCGGCGGGCGATGCCGGCGGACTGGGGACGGGAGGGCAGCCGGACCTCGCCGAGGGTCGGGTCGCCGACCAGGTCGAGTGCCGCGGACACCGGGCCGCAGGGCGCCAGGGACGGTCTCCGGTCCGCATCGGGGAGGTCACCGTGGATGCCCCACCGCGCGGCGGCCGGATCGCTCCGCGGCCGCGGCTGCTCCATTCCTTCGAGGCCCGCCATGCCCCCCATCATGGCTGCTACTTGCCGGTCACGGGGGCGGAACCGGCGGAATCCGTTGCCCGGAATCGCCGGTTCCGAACCCCCCGCACGACATATGCCACCGACATTTAAGGTTCCGGGAGGACGGCGCTGACCTGCGACGACACCTGCCGTGTGAATGGCCGACCCGGGGTGTCAACAAGGCTGCCTTAAGGCGCAGTTAAGTATTGCGCAATTCGCCCGCACGAGGCATCGGGTCCCGGCCAAACCTCAGACACCCCGGCAACCCCAGCCGTCTCAGCGGAACTTGGCCTTCCCCGGGCCCTCCTCGACGAAGCTGCGCATGCCGATCTCCCGGTCCTCGGTCGCGAACAGCCCCGCGAACCAGTTGCGTTCGACCGTCAGCCCGGTGTCGATGTCGGTCTCCAGCCCGGCGTCGACGGACTCCTTCGCGGCGCGCAGGGCGAGCGCGGGGCCGGAGGCCAGCCGGGCCGCCCAGGCGTGCGCCTGCTCGTAGACCTCGGCGGCCGGGACCACCCGGTCCACCAGGCCGATGGCGAGCGCCTCTTCGGCCTTCACATGACGGCCGGTGAAGATCAGGTCCTTGGCCTTGGAGGGGCCCACCAGGCGCGCCAGCCGCTGGGTGCCACCGGCGCCCGGGATCAGACCCAGCAGGATCTCCGGCTGGCCGAGCTTGGCGTTGTCGGCCGCGATCCGGAAGTCGGCGCAGAGCGCCAACTCGCAGCCACCGCCGAGCGCATAGCCGGTGACCGCGGCCACCACGGGCTTGGGGATCCGGGCGACGGCGGTGAACGAGTCCTGGAGTGCCTTGGCGCGCACGACCATGGCCGCGTGGTCCATGGCCTGCATTTCCTTGATGTCCGCGCCGGCCGCGAAGACCTTCTCGCCGCCCCAGACGACGACGGCGCGCACGTCGTCGCGGCGGGTGATCTCCTCGGCCAGCTCGCGCAGCCGGTCCTGGGTGGCGATGTCCAGCGCGTTCATCGGCGGGCGGTCCAGGCGGATGGTGCCGACGCCGTCGGCGACCTCAAGATGCACAGTCATGCCGGAAGGTTAGTACGCGTTAACGGCGGTGGGCCCGGTGCGCTGTGTCACAGTGCACCGGGCCCACCCGTTTTCCGGCCGTCCGGCGGCGCCTGACGGGTCACCTCTTGAGAGTTGTCCCGCTAGCGCGCGGCCTTCCACTGCGCCCAGGACAGGTTCCAGTCGCTGAACCCGTTGTCGGGCTGGATCGTTTCGTCGTGCGAGTTCTTGACGATCACCACATCGCCGACGATCGAGTTCCGGAAGAACCACGCCGCCGGGGTGGAGCCGTCACCGCCGCCGCGCTGGTCGAACAGCCCCACGCAGCCGTGGCTGGCGTTGCGCGTGCCGAAGGTCGACCGGCCCGACCAGTAGTTGCCGTGGATGAACGTGCCGGACGCGCTCAGCCGCATCGCATGGGGGACGTCCTTGATGTCGTACTCGCCGCCGAAGCCGACCGTGTCCCCGTTCATCCGCGTCACGAGGTGCTTCTCGCTGATGACCATGGTGCCGTTGTACGTCTCGGTGCCCGGCGCGCCGGAGGTGATCGGGATGGTCTTGATCTTCTTGCCGTCGCGGACCACCGTCATCTGCTTGGACCGGGCGTCGACCGTGCTCACCTGGCTGCGGCCGACGGTGAACGACACCTCCTTGGCCTGGGTCCCGTAGACGCCCGGCCGGCCCTCCACACCGTCGAGGTCGAGCTTCAGGGTGACCTTGGTGCCGGGTGCCCAGTACTTCTCGGGGCGGAAGTCGAGGCGGTCGTTGCCGAACCAGTGGCCCTCGACCGGGACCCGGGGCTCGGCGCTGACCTTGATGGCGTCCTCGACGGCCTTGGGGTCCGTGATGCCGCGGGTGAAGTGGATCGAGACCGGCATCCCGACGCCGACCTGCTGGCCGTTCTCGGGGCCGTACACCCCGATGAAGGTGTTCTTGGGGACGAGCGTGGTGAAGGCGGAGTGCTCGGCCGCCTCCCGGCCGCGGCCGTCCACCGCGATGGCGTCGACGGTGTACTTGGTCGAGGCGCCCAGATGGCCGCGCGGCCGCCACACGGCGCCGTCGCCGGATATCTTCCCGTCGACCTCGTTGCCCTTGCCGTCCTTGACCTTGACGGACGTGAGCCGGCCCTGGCGGGCGGTCACCTTCAGCGCGCCGCTGGTGGCGACGCCGTCCGCGCCGTCCTTGGGCGCGATCACCACCGCGGCCTGGGAGGCGGCCTTGTCGCCGCCCGTCGTGCCGGACGACTTCCGGCCGTCGCCGTCATCGCCACCGCACGCGCTGACCAGCAGCAGCACGGCGCCGAGCAGCAGCGCGAGCGGACCGTTGCTCCGGTGCGGCCATCGATGCCGGCGAGCCGACACCCCCGGATTCGGCTGGACGTTCACGACTGGCCCCTTTCCCCCTCGCACGGCCCGCGGACCCCCGCACGCCGCTGCGAACAGCCGCGCACGTGCCGTTAGGTAACCACACCGCGGTGACAGTGAACTCCCCGCGGATGTCACCGTTTAGTCCCAACTGCGCGGGTGTCCCGGGTCGCTCACCGGCGCCCGTTCAGCGCAGCGCCGATCCGGCCCGCCACTGGTCCCAGGGCATGTTCCAGCCGCCGAGGCCGTTGTCGGGTGCGACCGTGCGTTCCGGGGAGTCGTGCACCACCACGGTGTCGCCGACGATCGACTGGCCGAAGAACCAGCCGGCCGGAGTGCCGGGGGCGCCACCTCTGATGTCCCTCAGGCCCACGCAGCCGTGACTGGTGTTGCTGCCGCCGAAGACCTGCGGCCGCGCCCAGTAGTTGCCGTGCAGGAAGGTGCCGGACCGGGTGAGGCGCATGGCGTGCGGGACGTCCGCGATGTCGTACTCGCCGCCGAACCCGACCGTCCGCCCGTCCATCCGCGTCACCGACTGCCGCTCCATGATCACCATCCGCCCGTTGTACGTGGGGTGCTCGGCGTTGCCGGCGGTGATCGGCAGCACCGCCCTCACCCGGCCGTCGCGCTGCACGGTCAGGGTGTGCCGCGCGGCGTCGATGAAGCTGATCTGGTCCCGGCCCACCCGGTAGTGGACGGTCCGGTGCTGCGTCCCGTAGGTGTTCGGCCCGGTTCGCACCCCGCGCAGCCGCACCTGCGCGGTGATCTCGGTGCCCGGCCGCCAACGGTCGCGGGGCCGGAAGTCCAGCCGCCGGTGGCCGAACCAGTGGGCGGCGACCTCGACACCGGGCCGGGCGGTGACCCGGACGGCGCGTTCGACGGCCGCGCGGTCGACGACCGGCCGGTTGAAGGTCATCGAGAAGATCAGGCCGGTGCCGACCGTGGCGTCGCTCTCCGGCGAGAAGTGGCCGGTGACGTGGTGGGTGGGTGCGGCGGTGGTGAAGGTCGCGTGCCGGGACGAGCGGTGGCCGGCACCGTCCCGGGCGACCACGTCGACGGTGTACCGCGCGCCGAGGTGGAGGGGGCCGGGCGCCGGGCGCCAGACCAGACCGTCCGAGGAGATCCGGCCCGTGACGGGCCATCGGCCGCCGCCCGCGGTACGGCTCACCGCGACCCGTTCCAGCTGCCCCTCCGGCACCCGGATCTCGAACCGCCCGTTGGCCCGCACGCCGTGCGCCCCGTCGTGGGGGACGATCCGGATGGCCTGCTCCTGGGAGCGCGGGGTGCCCCCGTCGTCGAACGCGGCCGAGTCCGCGCAGCCGGTGAGCGCCACCGCCCCGACCAGCCCGGCGACGGCGGCGCGGGCGAAGCGGCCGCGCCGTGCGCGGCGCCGGGCTCGGTCCCCTGTTCGATCCTGCTGATGGGCGGTCATACACCGGATTGTGACTGATAGTTCCTAAATTTAGGGGTATGTCGCGTAACGGAATGCCGCGGACACGTCGTCGGACGGCCGCGCCACGGTCCGGACGGCCCACCGCGCCGGCCTGAGCGGAACGGCGAGCCCCCGCGACGGGAAACGTGCGGCAACGCCCGGTTGCGGGCAGAACAACGGGGAGGGCGGAACCGCACACGCGGCCGGGACACCGCGCGGACACCGCCCGACCGAGCCATGAGCCGCAGGAGGCCGGCACGTGTCGAGCGCACCCGAGCAGGAGGCGGTGGCGGACGGGCGGGAACCTCGTGGTGTTCCACCCGCGGACATCCACCCCGGCAGTCCGACGCCCCTGGGAGCCCGGTACCGCACCGGGCCCGACGGCGTCGCGGGCACCAACTTCGCCCTGTGGGCGGGCGGCGCGGAGGCCGTGGAGCTGTGCCTCTTCGACGAGGCGGAGCGCGAGTCGCGCCATGCGCTCACCGAGCTCACCCATGAGATCTGGCACGGCTTCCTGCCCGGTGTCCGGCCCGGCCAGCGCTACGGCTACCGGGTGCACGGCCGCTGGGACCCCTGGGCCGGTGCCCGCTGGAACCCGGCGAAGCTGCTGCTGGACCCGTACGCCAGGGCGGTGGACGGCGACTTCGGCGCCCGGACCGAGCAGACCGGCGCCGGATCCGCGCTGCCCGCCCAGCTCTACGGGCACGTCCGCGACTGGCCGGAGCAGCAGATCGCCGACACGGTCCGCGACGACCGGGACTCGGCGGCGTACGTCCCCAAGGGCGTGGTGGTCGGCGAGGCCACCGCGGACGAGGGCGGCGCGGACGAGTGGCAGGACGACCGCCGGCCCAAGACGCCCTGGCCGGATTCGGTCCTCTACGAGCTGCACGTCCGCGGCTTCACGATGCGTCACCCGGGCATACCCGAGCGGCTGCGCGGCACCTACGCGGGCCTGGCCCACCCCGCCGCGCTGGAGCACCTGGTGCGGCTCGGCGTCACCGCCGTCGAGCTGCTGCCGGTCCACCAGTTCGCGCACGAGGACCACCTGGTGCGCCGGGGGCTGCGCAACTACTGGGGCTACAACTCCATCGGCTACTTCGCCCCGCACTCCGGCTACGCCGCCACCGGCACCCGGGGGCAGCAGGTCGGCGAGTTCAAGCGGATGGTGCGGGCGCTGCACGACGCCGGCATCGAGGTGATCCTGGACGTCGTGTACAACCACACCGCGGAGGCCGGCGAGCTGGGTCCGACGCTCTCCCTGCGGGGCATCGACAACCGCGGCTACTACCGGCTGGCGGGCGAGGCCCGCCGCTACGCCGACTACACCGGCTGTGGCAACACCCTGCACGTCGTCCAGCCGCAGGTGCTGCGTCTGATCACCGATTCGCTGCGCTACTGGGTCACCGAAATGGGGGTGGACGGCTTCCGCTTCGACCTGGCCGCCGCGCTGGCCCGTTCCATGCACGACGTCGACATGCTCTCCCCGTTCCTCGCGGTGATCGCCCAGGACCCCGTACTGCGCCGGGTCAAGCTGATCGCCGAGCCCTGGGACGTGGGCTCCGGCGGCTATCAGGTCGGCGCCTTCCCGCCCCTGTGGACGGAGTGGAACGACCGCTACCGCGACACCGTCCGCGACTTCTGGCGCGGCGCCCAGCACGACGTGCGCGATCTGGGCTACCGGCTCTCGGGATCCAGCGACCTGTACGCCTGGGGCGGTCGCCGGCCGTACGCCTCGGTCAACTTCGTCACCGCGCACGACGGCTTCACCCTCCGCGACCTGGTCACCTACGAGCACAAGCACAATGCGGACAACGGCGAGCACAACCGCGACGGCAGCAACGACAACCGGTCCTGGAACTGCGGCGCCGAGGGCGAGACCGACGACCCCGAGGTCACCGCGCTGCGCCGCCGCCAGCTGCGCAACCTGCTGACCACCCTGCTGCTGTCCACCGGCGTGCCGATGCTGGTGGCCGGCGACGAGATGGGCCGCACCCAGCACGGCAACAACAACGCCTACTGCCAGGACAACCCCACCAGTTGGCTCGACTGGTCGCTCCTGGACGACCCCCGGTGGCGCCCGCTGGCCGACCTGGCCGCCCGTCTGATCGCGCTGCGCCGCGCACACCCGGTGCTCCGCCGCCGCGCCTTCTTCTCCGGGCGCCCGCACGGGCAGGGCGGTCTGCGCGACCTGGCCTGGTTCACCGCGGACGGCACGGAGATGACCGAACGGGACTGGTACACCCCGGGGGCCACGCTCGGCATGTACCTCTCCGGGAACGACATCTCCCAGCGCGACGCCCACGGCATCCGCATCGTCGACGACAGCTTCCTGGCCGTCCTGCACGCCGCCGCCGGCCCCCGCCCGGTCACCCTCCCCGGCCCGCCCTGGGCGCAGTCGTACGAGCTCCTCGTCGACACCGCCCGGGAGCAGCAGCCGACGGCGTCGGGACCGGCGTACCCGGCGGGCGGCACGCTCACCATGCCGGGGCGGTCGGTGATGCTGTTCCGGGCGGTGCCGGGCTGAGGACCGGTCCGGGCGCGCGGGTGGCGGCGGGCGACGACCGCCCGGGGCGGCCGCACGAAGCGGCCGAAATCCACAGGAGCGTTGTCAGTGGTGCGCCTTACGCTCGCGAGTGATGGCCGATACCGCGCAGACGAACCAGACCGACAGGACCGACCCGACCGATCAAACCAACCGGAACAACCACACCGACCCGACCGGCCTGACCGACCACGCCGACCCCACCGGCCCGACCGGCCCGACCAGCCCGACCGACCACACCGACTTACCCCAACGCTCCGCAGTGCGCTCGCTGTTGCGGCTGTGGCCGTACGTCCGCCCCGTGCGGGCACGGCTGTTCACGGCCGCGTTCGTGGCGGTGATCGCCTCGTGCCTCAGCCTGGTGATCCCGCTGGTGCTCAAGTGGCTGGTGGACGGGCCGGTCGCGGCGCGCGATCCGGGCGGGGTGTGGCTGGGCGGCGGCTACCTGCTGTTGCTCGGGCTCGCGGAGGCGCTGCTGTTCGGGCTGCGGCGCTGGCTGGTGGCGCGCCCGCTGGCCGGGGTCGAGGCGGCGATGCGGGCGGCGCTCTACCGACGCCTACAGCGGCTGCCGGTCGCCTTCCACGACCGCTGGCCCTCCGGCCAGTTGCTGTCACGGGGGACCACCGATCTCCAGATGCTGCGCCAGTTCCTCACCTTCCCCCTGACGTTCCTGCTGGTCAACGGCGTGACGATCCTGGTGGGGTGCGTGATCCTGCTGGTCCAGCGGTGGTCGCTGGGGCTGGTGCTGCTGGCGCCGGTGCTGCCGCTGCTGGTGCTGTGCTCGGTCTTCGAGGCGCAGTACGGACGGGCCGCCCGTCGGACCCAGGACCAGCTCGGCGATCTGGCGACGGTGGTCGAGGAGTCGGTACTCGGCATCCGCGTCATCAAGGGCTTCGGGCGGCACCGCAGCCAGGCCCGGGCCTTCAAGGAGCTGACCCGGACGCTGCGCACGTCCGAGCTGCGCAAGGCGCGGCTGCTGGCCTGGATCTGGGGGGTCAACACCGCCCTGCCGGAGATCGCGATCGGCGCCGCCCTGGTGCTCGGCACGCTCCAGGTGGCCGACGGCACGCTGTCCGCGGGCACGCTCGTCGCGTTCCTGTCGACCGCGCTGGCGCTGCGCTGGCCGGTGGAGTCGATCGGCTTCCTGCTGGCCATGAGCAACGAGGCGGCGACAGCCACGGACCGCTACTTCGAGGTGATGGACGAGCCGATGGTGGCCGACGGCGGCGGGCCGGACCGCGTCGGGAGCAGCGGCCACGACGACACGACCGGCGGCCGCGACAGCACGACCGGCGGCCGGGCCGACGAGAGCGCCGGCCGCGCCGAGCGGAGCACCGTCCGGGCCGAGCTGAGCACCGTCCGGGCCGAGGAGAGCGCCGGCCGCGACGACGACGGCGGCGCCGGACTGGCCTTCCTCGGCGTCGAGTTCCGCTTTCCGGACGCGCCGCCCGGCAGCCCGCCCACGCTCAGGGACGTCACCCTGCACATACCGCCCGGTGAGACGATGGCGCTGGTCGGGGCGACGGGCAGCGGGAAGACCACGCTCACGGCGCTGGTGCCGCGGCTGTACGACCCCACCGGTGGCCGGATCACCCTGGACGGGCGCGACCTGGCGACGATCGGCCGGGACGAGGTCCGCTCACTGGTCGCGGTGGCCTTCGAGGAGCCGACGCTCTTCTCGGCGACCGCTGCGGAGAACGTCCTGATGGGCGGGGCGAACGCCCAAGAGGCGGAGCTCCGGCGGGCGTTGGAGGTGGCGCAGGCCGACGGATTCGTCGACGCGCTCCCCGAGGGCAGCGCGACCCAGGTCGGCGAGCAGGGGATGAGCCTGTCCGGCGGGCAGCGGCAGCGGCTCGCCCTGGCCCGCGCGGTCGTCGGCCGCCCCCGGTTCCTGATCCTCGACGATCCGCTGTCGGCCCTCGACGTGCACACCGAGGCCCTGGTGGAGGCGGCGCTGCGCCAGGTCCTGGCGACCACCACCGCCCTGGTCGTCGCCCACCGCCCGTCCACGGTCCTGCTCGCCGACCGGGTGGCGCTGCTGTCCGGCGGCCGGATAGCGGCCGTCGGCACCCACCACCAACTCCTGCGGGACAACCCCGAGTACGCCGCGCTGATGTCCGGCGGGGAAGAGGGCGCCCGATGACCACCACCACGGCCGACCTGCCGTCCGACGACCCCGAGAACCACCCGACCGCACCCCCGCACCCCCCACGGCAGCGGACCGCGTCCGCGGACGCCCTCGCCGGGGACCGGCTCCCCGCTCCGCAGGGCGCCGCCCGCTCACTGCTCCTCTCCCTGCTGGCGCCGCACCGCCGCCGGGTGGGTGCGGTCGCCGTCCTCCTGCTGTTGCAGCAGGCCGCCGTGCAGGCCGGGCCGCTGCTGGTCGCCTATGCGCTGGACCACGCGGTGCCGGCGCTGCGGGCCGGCGAGCACGGCCCGCTGATCGCCGTGGCGGTGGCCGCCGCGCTGTGCGCCGCGGCGTCCGGCGGGCTCCAGTTCGGCTTCATCCGGCTCTCCGCCCGGGTCAGTCAGGACGTGCTGCTCGACCTGCGCGGCCGGATCTTCCGGCACGGCCAGGCGCTGAGCCTGGACTTCCACGAGCGCTACACCTCCGGCCGGCTGATATCCCGCGCGACCACCGACGTCGAGGCGCTGCGCGAGCTCCTGGACGACGGTTTGCAGGAGCTGATGACGATCGTGCTGTCGGCGGTCTACATCACCGTCTGCCTGGTCGGCCTGGACTGGGGCTTCGGCGCGGCCGCCGTGGTCTCCGGAGCGCCGCTGTGGCTCCTCGTCCGCTCCTACCGCAGCCGCTCGCACCGGGTCTTCAGCGCGAAGTCCACGGCGATGGCCGAGGTCATCGTCAGGTTCACCGAGACCCTCAACGGCATCCGCCCGGTGCAGGCGTTCCGCCGCGAACGGCCCAACGACGCCGCGTTCGCCCGGGTGAACCACCGCCACGAGCGGGTCAACGGCGCCGCCTTCCTGGAGATGGCGCGCTATGTCGTGGGCTCCCGGCTGGTGGCCAACGTCGCCATCGCCGCGACGGTGCTGTGGGGCGCGTACCGGGTCGCCACCGACAGCCTGGCGCTCGGCGTGCTGGCCGCCGCGGTGCTCTATCTGCGCCGGCTCTACGACCCCATCGACCGGCTGGGGATGTTCCTCAACGCCTATGAATCCGCGGCCGCTTCGCTGCGGAAGATCGCCGGTCTGCTGGCCCAGCGTCCCTCGGTCCCGGACCCGGCCGCGCCGGCCGCGCTGCCGGCCCTCCCGGCCGCCCGGCCGGGCCGTGCGGTCTCCTTCCGCGGCGTCCGCTTCGGCTACCGCACCGGCGGCGAGGTGCTGCCCCGCTTCGACCTGGACCTGGCGGCCGGTACGACGGTGGCCGTGGTGGGTGCCACCGGCGCCGGCAAGTCCACTCTCGCCAAGCTGCTGGCCCGCTTCTACGACCCCACGGAGGGCCGGGTCCTGCTCGACGGCGTGGATCTGCGCGAGCTGTCCACCGCCGAACTGCGCCGCGGCGTCGTCATGGTCACCCAGGAGGCGTTCCTGTTCTCCGGCACGGTCGCCGACAACATCGCCCTCGGCCGCCCGGACGCCACCCGCGAGGAGATCGAGCGCGCCGCGAAGGCGATCGGCGCCCATGACTTCATCGCCGCCCTGCCGGACGGCTACGACACCGACGTCCGCAAGCGCGGTGGCCGGATCTCCGCGGGCCAGCGCCAGCTCGTCGGCTTCGCCCGGGCCCTGCTCGCCGACCCGTCCGTCCTCATCCTCGACGAGGCCACCAGCTCCCTGGACATCCCCGGCGAGCGGGCCGTCCAGGCCGCCATGGACACCGTGCTGCGGGGCCGCACGGCCCTGGTCATCGCCCATCGGCTGTCCACCGTCGAGACGGCCGACCGGGTGCTGGTCATGTCCGACGGCCGGATCGTCGAGGACGGCCCGCCGGGCGACCTGATATCCGACCGGGGCCGCTTCGCCGAGCTGCACCAGGCCTGGCGGGACAGCGTGGGGTAGCCGGGACCACAGGGGGCACCCGGGTTCCCCGCACGCGCCGACGGCCCACGTCTCCCCACGCGCGACGACCCATGTGCGACAACCCATGTGCGACGCCTCACGTGCGGCGCCTCACGTACAACAACCCACATGCGACGACCGTGTGGGGCAACCCGGGTGATTGCCGGTCAGGACGGGGTGAGGGAGGCAGGACGGCAGCAATCCCCCCGTCCGCCCCATAGCCCCACCGGTCGTCCGGCTTTCGGACGTCGATTTCGCGCAACGGACGTTTTCCGGCCAATTAGTTGAACGGAGCCTGACAACTGGCCAGTAGTGGTGGGACTCTTCCCCGCAACCGCCGCACGGTCCCCACGGCACCACGCCCTGCGGCAGCCGGTTCCACCCGCATCACCGGTTCCACAAGTACGTCGAGTACCTCACGTACGTCTCCCCCCACGCGCTTCAAGTGTTCTGCCTCGCTCTGCCCGGACGGCCGTCTCGCCGCCCGGTCCCCCTCGGCCGCACCGTCACGTCGCGGCCACCGCAGAAGGAGTCAGCGTGAGACGCACCCCCCATAGACGCGCCGTTGCGACCGGTGCACTGGTCGCCGTCACGGCGATGCTGGCCGTCGGTGTACAGGCCGGCACCGGCACGGCGGCCGCCCCGCGACCGGGCACCACGCACGCCGCACCCGCTCCCGGCGCACTGCCGGCCAAGCTGTCCCCGTCCCAGCGTGCGGAGCTGATACGGGCAGCGAGCGCCACCACCGCCGAGACCGCGCGGCAGCTCAAGCTCGGCGCGAAGGAGAAGCTGGTCGTCAAGGACGTCTCGAAGGACGTCGACGGCACCGTCCACACCCGCTACGAGCGCACCTACGACGGGCTGCCCGTCCTCGGCGGCGACCTCGTGGTGCACGAGAGCAGGTCCGGCGCGCTCAAGGGCGTCACCAAGGCCGTACGCTCCCAGCTCAAGATCGCCGGGACCACCGCGAAGGTGAAGCCGGCCAGCGCCGAGGCGAAGGCCGTCAAGGCGGCGCAGGCGCTCGGCTCGAAGCGGACCGAGGCCGCCAAGGCGCCGCGCAAGGTGGTCTGGGTCGCCGACGGCAAGCCGGTCCTCGCGTACGAGACGGTGGTCGGCGGGCTCCAGGACGACGGCACGCCCAACCAGCTGCACGTCATCACGGACGCCACGACCGGCGCCAAGATCTTCCAGTACCAGGGGATCGAGACCGGCGTCGGCAACAGCGAGTACAGCGGCAAGGTCACCATCGGGTCGTCCGGGTCGGCACCGAACTTCTCGATGACCGACACCACCCGGGGCAACCACAAGACCTACAACCTCAACCACGGGTCGTCGGGCACCGGTTCGCTCTTCACCGACGCCGACGACACCTGGGGCGACGGTACGCCGCAGAACGCGCAGACCGCGGGCGTCGACGCCGCCTACGGCGCGCAGGAGACCTGGGACTACTACAAGAACGTGCACGGCCGCAGCGGCATCCGCGGTGACGGCGTGGGCGCCTACTCCCGCGTCCACTACGGCAACGCCTACGTCAACGCGTTCTGGGACGACGGCTGCTTCTGCATGACGTACGGCGACGGCGACGGCAACGCCAAGCCGCTGACCGCCATCGACGTGGCCGGCCACGAGATGTCGCACGGCGTCACCGCGGCCACCGCCAACCTCACCTACAGCGGGGAGTCCGGCGGCCTCAACGAGGCGACGAGCGACATCTTCGGCACCGCCGTGGAGTTCTACGCCAACAACCCCTCGGACCCCGGTGACTACCTCATCGGCGAGAAGATCGACATCAACGGCGACGGCACCCCGCTGCGCTACATGGACAAGCCCAGCAAGGACGGCGCCTCCGCGGACTACTGGTCCAGCGGTGTCGGCAACAAGGACGTGCACTACTCGTCCGGGGTCGCCAACCACTTCTTCTACCTGCTGTCCGAGGGCAGCGGCCCGAAGGACATCAACGGCGTCCACTACGACAGCCCGACGTCCGACAACCTGCCGGTCCCGGGCATCGGCCGGGCCAACGCCGAGAAGGTGTGGTTCAAGGCGCTCACCCAGTACATGAGCGCGAACACCAACTACGCGGGCGCCCGCGACGCCACCCTGAAGGCCGCGGCCGACCTGTTCGGCCAGGGCAGCGCGTCGTACAACACGGTCGCCAACACCTGGGCGGCGGTCAACGTCGGCTCCCGCGTCCCGGACGGCGGCGGGGTCACCGTCACCAACCCGGGCAACCAGACCAGCACCGTGGGCCAGGCCGCCAGCCTCCAGATCAAGGCGTCCAGCGGCACCGCGGGCGCGCTGTCGTACGCGGCGAGCGGGCTGCCGGCCGGGCTGTCGATCAACGCGAGCACCGGCCTGATCTCCGGCACACCGACCGCGACCGGCACCAGCAGCGTCACGGTGACGGTCACCGACACGGCGAAGAAGACCGGGACCGCCAGCTTCAGTTGGACGGTCAATCCGGCCGGCGGCAGCAATGTCTTCGAGAACGCGGACGACGTGTCGATCCCGGACGCGGGCGCCGCGGTCACCTCGCCGATCACCGTCAGCCGGAGCGGCAACGCGCCGAGCACGCTGAAGGTCGGGGTGGACATCGTGCACACCTACCGCGGTGACCTGGTCATCGACCTGATCGCCCCGGACGGGACGGCCTACCGGCTGAAGAACTCCAATGTGTACGACTCCGCGGCCAATGTGAACACGACGTACACCGTCAACGCCTCCTCCAAGGCGGCGAGCGGCACCTGGAAGCTGAGGGTCCAGGACGTCTTCGCGCAGGACAGCGGCTACATCAACGGCTGGAAGCTGACGTTCTGACCCGACGACCGCACTCTGCCGTCACCTTGGTGTGAAATAGGCGGGTCGGCGTCACCGTCGGCTTCACAACTAGCCTGTCAATCAAGACAGTTGGGCGTCGTTCCCGGTTCTCCGGGGACGGCGCCCTCCTCCGTTATGCGAACAGCGATCACCTCTCTACGGACGAATTTCAGCCAAGTTGTTAACACCCTCCTGACATGCACGCGTTCGAATGGCAGTCTTCCGGACGCAGTCACACCCGCATCGCTTTGCACCCCCACCTCTTGGCAAAGTTGAAGGAGCACGAGTGACCCCCCACATATCCCGTAAGACCCGTGTGACCGGCGGCGCCCTGGCGGCCGCCGCCCTGCTGGCCGCCGGCATCACCGCCGGTACCGCCGGCGCCTCGCCGGCCCCCACGCCGGTGAAGGACGCTTCTCCGCTCAAGCTCAGCGCCTCGCACCGCGCGGAACTGCTGCGCGACGCCGGCGCCGTCCGGGCCCAGACCGCCAAGGCGCTCGGCCTCGGCTCGCAGGAGAAGCTGGTCGTCAAGGACGTCATCAAGGACGCCGACGGCACCACGCACACCCGCTACGACCGCACCTACGCCGGTCTGCCGGTGCTCGGCGGCGACCTGGTCGTGCACACCGCCAAGGGCGGCGCGATCAAGTCGACCACCAAGTCGACCAACAAGGCCATCGCGGTGGCCTCCCTCACGGCGAAGATCGCCCCGCAGGCCGCCGCGAAGTCGGCGCAGGGCACCGCGGCCAAGTCGCTCGCCGCCAAGAAGGCGGACGCGCAGGCGCCGAAGAAGGTCGTCTGGGCCGCCTCGGGCAGCCCCGTCCTCGCCTACGACACCGTCGTCAAGGGCGTCCAGAAGGACGGCACCCCCAGCCGCCTGCACGTCATCACCGACGCCGACAGCGGCAAGAAGCTCTTCCAGTACGACGAGATCCACACCGGCAAGGGCGAGAGCGAGTACAGCGGCAGCGTCGAGCTGGGCACCAAGAAGGACGGCGGCAAGTTCACGCTGACCGACGACGGGCGCGGTGGCCACAAGACCACCGACCTCGGGAACAGCGAGTCCGGTGACGGCAAGCCGTTCACGGACGACGACGACGCCTGGGGCACCGGCAAGCCCGACGACCCGCAGACCGCGGCCGTCGACGCGCACTACGGCGCGGCCGAGACCTGGGACTACTACAAGACCGTGCACGGCCGCAGCGGCATCAAGGGCGACGGCAAGGGCGCCTCGTCCCGCGTGCACTACGGCAACAGCTACGTCAACGCGTTCTGGGACGACAGCTGCTTCTGCATGACGTACGGCGACGGCGAGGGCAACAAGAAGCCGCTCACCGCCATCGACGTCGCGGCGCACGAGATGTCGCACGGTGTCACCTCCGCCACCGCCAACCTCACCTACAGCGGTGAGTCCGGCGGCCTCAACGAGGGCACCTCGGACATCTTCGGCACCTCGGTCGAGTTCTACGCCAAGAACGACAAGGACCCGGGCGACTACCTCATCGGCGAGAAGATCGACATCAACGGTGACGGCACGCCGCTGCGCTACATGGACAAGCCCAGCAAGGACGGCCAGTCGCAGGACAGCTGGGACTCCAACACCGGCAACCTCGACCCGCACTACTCCTCGGGCGTCGCCAACCACTTCTTCTACCTGCTGTCCGAGGGCAGCGGCGCGAAGGACATCAACGGCGTCCACTACGACAGCCCGACCGCCGACGGCTCCAAGGTCGACGGCATCGGCCGGGACAAGGCCGAGAAGATCTGGTTCAAGGCCCTGACCGAGTACATGACCTCGAACACCGACTACAAGGCCGCGCGCGAGGCGACCGTCAAGGCCGCCACCGACCTCTACGGCAAGGACAGCGCCGAGGTCAAGGGCGTCGAGTCCGCCTGGACCGGCGTCAACGTCAAGTGACGCACGGCAGCAGTACGCGCTGAACGTACCGGGGTAACGCGACCCGGTGAGCGGGCGGTGTCCGGAGATCCTCCGGGCACCGCCTTCGCGTGCAACGGGGCATGGAGCGGGGGTCCGGATGGAGTGCCCTCGTGTGTCTCCCCGGCCGCGAGGAACGCCTTGCATGCCTCCTGTCGGGCTTGGTGTTTGTGCAGTCTGCGTCAAGGAGCCGTAGCCGCAGCGAACGCCAACGGCCGACGGCTAGGCTCGCCGCATGGCTGATTTCCTCCAGGTTTCCACAGCGACGGAGACGCGCGAGCAGGCGGTAGAGCTGGCCCGTTCCGTAGTGACAGGTCGTCTCGCGGCTGGTGCCCAGATCGTTGGCCCCGTGGTCTCAGCCTTCTGGCATGAGGGCGAGTTCGGGACGGGCGAGGAGTGGCAACTCCTGCTCAAGAGCCGGGCCGACGGATACGCCGCGTTGGAGGCACACCTCCTGAAACATCACCCGTGGAAGAACCCCGAGGTCTCGGCCGTGCCCCTCGTGGCCGGGTCGGATGCGTACCTCCGTTGGATCGCCACGACCGTCGGGCCAACCCCCGGCGAGTAAGTGTCAGGGGCGGGCCTTCTCCAAAACCTCGGCGACGGCGGGTACCGTCCGGTGCTCGCCGAGCCGTCGCAGGACGGGGGCAAGCCGTTCCCGTGGTCGTACCGAAGCCACCCCGGCGCAGAGGTCCAGCGCTCGGCCGGTGGCGGTCGCGGCTTGCTCGGCCTCCCCGGCTGTTAGGTAGGAGTCGGCCAGCCACGACAGGTACAGGCTCTTGTCCCGGGCATGGGTGTCGTCGTATGTGGCGAGCGCTGATTCCAGAACCGGAACGGCGCGCAGCGGGCGCCGCAACGCCGTCCAGCACCGGCCGCTCATGATCTGCAACTCGTTGCGGTCGACCCACGCCACCCAGTCCGGTTGTGGAGCGCCGTCGGTCTCGGCGAGTGCAGATGTGGCGGAGTCGAGCGCGCGTTCCGTCTCGGCGGCGAGCCCGGCGACGGCGTATGCCCATGCGAGCCGCTCGTACAGGAGGGCTCGGACACCTGGGGCCGCGTCGGGGCCCGCCGTTGCACACGAGCGGGCGGCGGTCTCGACTCCGGCCCGTCGGTCGCCGTTGACCTTCTGGTAGGCGAGGAAGGCGAGCGCGTTGCCTGCCAGAGCCTTGTCTCCTGCTTCCGTAGCAGCCTCGTGACTGGCCTCGTACAGGCTGCTCGCAATGGCGTGCTTGCCGCCGTCGAATGCAGCCCAACCGGCTTGCTGTGCCTGCTCGGCGAGCACGGAGAGGAGGGCTCGGCCCGTCTCCTCGGTGTATGTGGCATCACGCATCAGTGCCTTCGTGGCCTGGTACTCGCCGAGGTAGACGCGGTACGTGTCGCCTCCGCCGAGCACGTCATCAAGGCGCCGCAGTCTGGCCGTGCGCTCGCGGAGTTGCTCAGGGACATCGCTCACGACTCGGCGGCTCATCTGAGGACGCGTGAGGTCAGACAAACCGACGGCCAGGCCGGTCACGGCCGATGCCTTGAAGAACTCCCGACGCCGCACTTCGTCTCCGTCTCTGTCCATAGCGATGGCATGTGCAGGCGTGGGGAGCGCACGGCAAGCCGGGACCTCCCACTCGCGGGGCGCGAGACCGAGCAGCCCTCCGGGAATGCGCAGTGCGTCGGCAATCCGTGCGACCTTCTCGAAGGTCGTCACGCTGCCTATGCCGCGTGCCAGTAACCCGACACGTTCGGGCTTGATGTCGCACTCGGCCGCGATCTTCGAGTAACTGATCCCTGCCTCACTGCGCGCGAGACGGAACACCGTGCCGAAGTCATGGACCGCGAGCGCGGCTTTCATCTCCACATGGTCCAAGAGTCCGCGCGGGAGCGCGGTCGGCGGTACGTAACCGGTCATGAAGTGCCCCGCCTGCTGGTGGCAGTGTGCCCTATTGGCCAGAGCATCAGCCTACCCATGATGGGGATACCCGTGGGCGGGAAGCCACCGGCTCTACCAGCGTGGACAGTTGGACCGATCAGACCCCCGCGACCGTGCGACCGGTCCGGGGGCGTGGCCACCAACCCCTGGGAGGTTGACGACATGCGCAAACATAGCGCGTGGATCTTCGAACTGCTGTTGCGGGTGTTACTGCCCGCGCGGGGGCGTCACCGGTCCGCAGGCGCACTGCCCGCCGTGAGATGGGAGGACGCGCCGACACTCACACTTCCCCGCGTCCCCGTCGGGCGGCGGCAGGGGCTGCTGCGGGGCGAGGACGTTGCCTTGATCCGCCCGTACGTTCTCACGTCCGAGGAGCGGCAGGAACGGCAGGAACGACGGTTGCAGCGCGGGCGGCGGCGGGCGTTGTGGCTCGCAGCGTACGGCGTCGATGCCGGGCCGCGCTGGATTCACGGTGTGGAGGTGGTGAGCTGATGCCTCGGACTTGCCGCACCGTTCACCTGATGGACCCGGTTCCGGTACCGGAGCCTGAGCCGGTTGCCGGGTGCGACGTGTGCGCTGCCCTCGCAGGACAGCGCGCCGGAGCGCGCGCCATCGGGGACATGAGCAAGGCGATCGACTGCAACATCGAGATCGTGCGCCACCCGCACCCGAAGCGGGAGGGACGATGACGACCGGGGCACGCACGGCCAGCCAGGCGGCAGCGAACGCCTACCGTGATCTGCAACTTGCCCTCGCCGAAGCGAAGATGACGCTCCCAGAGATGACGTTCAGCGACACCGCCGACGGGCATATCCGGATCCACCTCGGCCGCGTCGACATCGGCACGGCCGCGAGGCCGGCCCGCGCTCTGAAGACGGCAGGGTCATGAGCGCAGGCGCCTGGTCGCGACTGTGCGACCGGGCTGAGCAAGCATGGAACCGGCATGTCAGGTATCGGGAGCTGTACCGGCAGCTCGATCTCATGCGGGATGCCCTCAAGGCCCGTACGGCGTGGATGGATGACCTGACCGAGGCGGAGCTGACGGAGATGCTGCACGGTGTCACCGCGTGCATCGACGCCGTGCAGGCAGCGGGCAGCGGGCAGCGACGTTCCGTGTCCGGAGGGCGCGCCCATGACCGGGCTCGGGAGTCCAGGGGCGCGCCACCCGTCACGTAGACCAGGGCGGGGCCGCCATCCTCCTCCGGCCGCCCCGCCTGTGTTGATGCTCGACCGCATCAACGGAAAGCCGACGACCGGCCAATCCACGGATTCCGTCCCCGTCCGGGATGCCCACGCAGTGCCCCGGCAAGGGGACGGGCCAGCCCCGCCCGGCACCACAAGCAGACAGTCAGTTGCCGGAACAGGGGGTACCAACATGTCGAAAGAGAGAAAGCATGTCCAAGGGCCGACCCAAGAACGTCAGGTTCGAAACCGAAGCCGACCGCAAGGACGACGCGAACACCGCCAAGCAGCAGACGCAGAAAGCGGACCTCGTTCAGAAGATGAAGGACAAGATCAAGGGTCAATAGGCCCCACGCTGAAGGCCGCCCGCAGCACGCGGGCGGCCTCGCGGCCTTTTGGAACACCGTCGGCCCGTAAGACTCCCGCAGGACCGCAAGTACCGACGGCCCTGTCCGTGTGCTGCCGTGTGGCGCATGGTCGGGGCTCTTGCCGACCAGTCGATCGGCCGAACTGTCGCGTCCTACCCTGTCAGCGTGACCAAACAGTCTGAGTCCGGGGCCGGGCCAACCGACAAGCCGGTAAGGCGTACAAGAGTCCTGTTGGCCGACGACGAGACGATGATGCGCGCCGGTGTGCGGGCGATCCTCGGGGCCGCGCCCGACATCGAGGTCGTCGCGGAGGCCGCCGACGGCCGCGCGGCGGTCGACCAGGCGCTCCTGCACCGGCCGGACGTCGCACTGCTGGACATCCGCATGCCGCGCCTGGACGGTCTGGGTGCCGCCGCCGAACTCGCCCGGGCGGTACCGGAGACGGCCGTCGTCATGCTGACCACGTTCTCCGAGGACGAGTACATCGCCGGCGCCCTCGGCTCGGGCGCGGCCGGCTTCCTGCTCAAGTCCGGTGATCCGCGCGAGCTGATCGCCGGGGTGCGGGCGGTCGCCGACGGCGGCGCCTGCCTCTCGCCGTCCGTCGCCCGGCGGGTCATCTCGCACCTGGGGGAAGGGCAGTTGGGCCGGGGCGCGGCCGCCCGGGCCCGGGTCGCCGAACTGACCGGACGGGAGCGCGAGGTGCTCGGCCTGGTCGGCGCCGGGCTGTCCAACGCGGAGATCGCCCAGCGGCTGTACCTGGTCGAGGGCACCGTCAAGGCCTACGTCAGCGCGATCCTCACCCGCCTGGGCTTCAAGAACCGCGTCCAGGCGGCGATCCTCGCGTACGAGGCCGGGCTGGTCCCCGCATCGTGACGCCGTTCCGGCGGCTCCTGGACGCGCGGTGGTGGCGGGCGCGGCTCCCCGGGCTGGGGCTCTGGCTGCTGCTGTGCGGTCCGCCGCTCCTGGCGTTGACCTCGACGCCCAACACCTCGGTGTGGGCGACGGCGGCCGCGTTCCCGCTGCTCGCAGCGGCCGTGGTGGTGCGCAGGCGCTGGCCGCTGGTGGCGCTGGCCCTGCCGGTCGCGCCCAGCCTGGCGATCACCCTGCACCTGTTCACCGTCGCGTACTGCACCGCGCTCGCCGTCTTCGGCTATCTGGCCGGTGTCCGGCTGCCCCGGGCCCGTCCCGCCCTGTGGTTCTTCACCGGCGTCGCGGCCGGCGCGCTCCCGCTGACCGCCGTCGTCGGCCGCACGGTGTGGCCGTGGTTCTCGCTGCTGCTGACCCTGCTGCTCAACGGGGTGCTGCCGTGGCTGCTGGGCCGGTACCGCCGGCAGTACGACGAGCTGGTCCGCACCGGCTGGCAGCTCGCCGAGCGGATGGAGCGCGAGCAGCAGGCCGTCGCCGACCGCACCCGGCTGCGCGAACGCGCCCGGATCGCCGGCGACATGCACGACTCCCTCGGCCATGACCTCGCGCTGATCGCGCTGCGGGCCGGGGCGCTGGAGGTCGACCCCGGGCTGGACGAAGCCCGCCGGGCGGCGGCCGGTGAGCTCCGCGCGGCGGCCGGGACGGCGACCGAGCGGCTGCGGGAGATCATCGGCGTCCTGCGCACCGGTGACGAGGGTGCGCCCCGGGTGCCGTCCGACGAGGGCGTGGCGGAACTGGTCGACCGGGCGCGGGCCTCGGGGATGACGGTGGCGCTGGAGCAGCCGGACGGGAGCGACACCGCCGAGCTGCCGGCCATGACCGGGCACGCCCTGCACCGCGTCGTCCAGGAGTCGCTGACCAACGCCGCCAAGCACGCCCCCGGCGCGGCCGTACGGGTACGGATCGAGCGGGACCGGGAACGGCTGCGGGTCACCGTGGCCCATGGCGCGCCCCCGGCCGGGCCGGCACCGGCCCCGGTCTCCGGCGGCAGCGGGCTGGTGGGCCTGGACGAGCGGGTCCGGCTGGCCGGCGGCGCCCTGACGGCCGGGCCCGCGACGGAGGGCGGCTTCACGGTCACGGCCCGGCTGCCGACCGCCGGCGGCGCCCTGCCACCCTCCGTCGCACTCCCCGAACCGACCGCCGCCGAACGGGAGTTGGCCCACGCACGCCGGCAGGTGCGGCGTCGTCTGCGACAGATCGTGGCGGTCCCGTTGGTGCTGCTGGCCGGCCTGATGGCGCTGATGGGCGTCTTCCAACTGCTCACCCCGTCCTGGACGGTCCTGGACCGGGAGCGCTACGACGGCCTCCGCCTCGGCGACCGGCGCTCCCACGTGGAGTCCGTCCTGCCGTTCTTCGCCCTGGACGCCCCTCCCGACGGCACTCCCCCGCCCCCGTCCGGCCGGACCTGCGTGTACTACAGCGTCCGCCCGGACAGCGAGTCCGCCTACGAGCTCTGCTTCGCCGACGACCGGCTGGTCACCAAGCGCATCGCCCACCGCCGGCACCGCTGACGCCGGACGCCCCCCGCCCACGGATACCGGCCCGCCCCACCCCGTCGTGGCCCCACACGGCGCGGCGTGGGCGCGCCCGCGCAGCCCCCGGAGATCGGCAGTTTCGGCCAGGGCGCGGCGGTCAGCGGCGCCGGCGGGACATCGGCGTCGCGGCAGGGCCGCTCCCGCGTCGAGGAGGCCGCCGCACGGATCCGGGCCGGGGTGGGCTCGGGCGCAGCCATGCCGAGCCCCTCGGTGGTGGCCTTCACCGGTCGGTGAGCGGGCGCCGCGCCCGGCAGCCGTGGTGCGCGTCGCCGCCCCCACGTGAGGATCCCGCGGGCAAGGGCCACCGGCATCCCCTGGCCGTCGATCCCGCCCCACTCGGTCATATGTACGCCATCGCCCGCGATACTCCCCCAACTCCCTTTGTTTTCATGCCGGTTCACCCGATTCCGCAGCCCCGGACGGCCGGCTACCGGCGCGTTAGTCGATATGGCCGATTCCACCCCCTCATGCGCTCTTGTACGGACTCCCTCCTGGAGGGAGGCTGCGGTGTGGCGCCGACGGGCCCCGGCGCGACACCGGACATCCGCACACCGCAACTCCGCTGTGATCACACCGAGTTGAGGAGGCGACGCCGACCGTGTCAGCGCAGCTCCGCAGCCGTCCGCGCATGGGCGGGGACACATCCGCCGGCTCACGGCAGGCCCGAGGTTACGTACCAGTAGTTCACATTCGGCCGGATTTCCGCGCCGTCGTCCGAGGGAAGGCTCACCGGGTACACCCCGGCCGGCCGTGTCGTCCGCCAGCCGGGTGAAAGCGGACACGAGCGCCCCTGCCCGCACCCGGTCCCCCCGCCGTGGAGCGGATACAAAGGACAAAACCCCGCAAAGCATGACAAGCCCAGGTGAGCCCATGATCGGTCGCATCCCTGTTCTGGACATCCGCCCGCAGATCGATTGCGGCCGCCGCCCGGCGAAGGCCGTGGTGGGCGAGGCCTTCGAGGTCTCGGCCACCGTCTTCCGCGAAGGCCACGACGCGGTCGCGGCCAACGTGGTGCTGCGCAACCCGGCCGGACGCTGCGGCCCGTGGACCCCGATGCAGGAGCGGGCGCCCGGCACCGACCGGTGGAGCACCGAGGTCACCCCGGACATCGAGGGCCGCTGGACGTTCACCGTGGAGGCCTGGTCAGACCCGCTGGCCACCTGGCGCCGACACGCCTCGGTCAAGATCCCGGCCGGCATCGACACCGAGCTGGTCCTCGCCGAGGGCGCCGCGCTGCACGAGCGGGCGGCCACCGACGTCCCCAAGAGCGACGGCCGGGAGTCGGTGCTCGGCGCCGTGGACGCGCTGCGCAACCCCGCGCTGCCCGCCGCCACCCGGCTCGCCGCGGCGCTCTCCCCGCAGGTCGTCGAGGCACTGGAGCGCCACCCGCTGCGCGAACTGCTCACCGTCTCACGCCCGATGCCGCTGGTCGTGGAGCGCCGTCGGGCCCTGTTCGGCTCGTGGTACGAGCTCTTCCCGCGGTCCGAGGGCGCCGTCGTCACCCCGCAGGGCACCGCGGTCAGCGGCACCCTGCGCACCGCCGCCGAACGGTTGCCGGCCGTCGCCGCCATGGGCTTCGACGTGGTCTACCTGCCGCCCGTCCACCCCATCGGGACCTCCTTCCGCAAGGGGCCCAACAACAGCCTTTCCGCCGGCTCGGACGACGTCGGCTCCCCGTGGGCCATCGGCTCGGCGGCCGGCGGCCACGACGCCCTCCACCCCGACCTGGGCACCTTCGAGGACTTCGAGCACTTCGTCCGTACGGCGCGCGAGCTGCGGATGGAGGTGGCCCTGGACTTCGCGCTCCAGTGCTCCCCCGACCACCCGTGGGTGACCCTGCACCCGCAGTGGTTCCACCACCGCGCGGACGGGTCGATCGCCTACGCCGAGAACCCGCCGAAGAAGTACCAGGACATCTACCCGATCGCCTTCGACGCGGATTTTCGGGGGCTGGTGCGCGAGACCGAGCGCTTGCTGCGCTTCTGGATGGCCAAGGGCGTGCGGATCTTCCGGGTGGACAATCCGCACACCAAGCCGGTGGCGTTCTGGGAGAAGGTGATCGGTGACATCAACCGCACCGACCCGGACGTGCTCTTCCTCGCCGAGGCGTTCACCCGCCCGGCGATGCTGCACACCCTCGCCCAGATCGGCTTCCACCAGTCGTACACCTACTTCACCTGGCGCAACACCAAGCGGGAGCTGACCGAGTACCTCACCGAGCTGTCCGGGGAGAGCGCCGCCTACCTGCGGCCCAACTTCTTCGTGAACACCCCGGACATCCTGCACGCCTACCTCCAGGAGGGCGGTCGCCCGGCCTTCGAGATCCGTGCCGTGCTGGCCGCCACGCTCGCCCCCACCTGGGGCGTCTACGCCGGATACGAGCTCTGCGAGTCGACGCCGGTACGCCGCGGCAGCGAGGAGTACCTCGACTCGGAGAAGTACCAACTCAGGCCGCGCGACTGGGATGCGGCGGCGAAGGAGGGGCGCACCATCGCCCCGTTGATCAGCGCGCTCAACCGCATCCGCCGCCGCCACCCTGCCCTTCAGCAGCTGCGCAATCTCCATTTCCACCCAGTCGACAACGACGCCGTGCTCGCCTTCTCCAAGCGAACGGGGCACGGGGAGCGGTCCGACACGGTGCTCACGGTGGTCAACCTCGACCCGCACCACACCCACGAGGCGACGGTGTCGTTGGACATGCCGGAACTCGGCCTCGGCCGGCACGAGTCCTTCCCGGTGCGCGACGAGCTCACCGGCGACACCTACCACTGGGGCAGGGACAACTATGTGCGCCTGGAGCCGGGCCGCTCGCTCGCGCCCGCTCACGTGCTGTCGCTGCGACCGTCCTCACCGATCGGAGGGTCACCCAATTGATCATCAATGAGCCAGTCCCCGACACATTCGAGGACACCCCCGCGAAGGACCGCGATCCCGACTGGTTCAAACGAGCCGTCTTCTACGAGGTCCTGGTGCGCTCCTTCCAGGACAGCAACGGCGACGGCATCGGCGACCTCAAGGGCCTCACGGCCAAGCTGGACTACCTCCAGTGGCTGGGGGTGGACTGCCTCTGGCTCCCGCCGTTCTTCAAGTCCCCGCTGCGGGACGGCGGTTACGACGTCGCGGACTACACCGCGGTACTTCCGGAGTTCGGCGATCTGGCGGACTTCGTGGAGTTCGTGGACGCCGCGCACCACCGCGGAATGCGGGTCATCATCGACATGGTGATGAACCACACCAGCGACCAGCATCCGTGGTTCCAGGAATCGCGCACCGACCCCGAAGGGCCCTACGGCGACTACTACGTCTGGGCGGACGACGACAAGCAGTACGCGGACGCCCGGATCATCTTCGTCGACACCGAGGCCTCCAACTGGACCTTCGACCCGGTCCGCAAGCAGTACTACTGGCACCGCTTCTTCTCCCACCAGCCGGACCTCAACTACGAGAACCCGGCGGTCCAGGAGGAGATGATCTCCGCGTTGCGCTTCTGGCTCGACCTGGGGATCGACGGCTTCCGGCTGGACGCGGTGCCGTACCTCTACGTCGAGGAGGGCACCAACTGCGAGAACCTGCCCGCCTCGCACGCGTTCCTCAAGCGGGTCCGGGCGGAGATCGACGCGCACTACCCCGACACCGTGCTGCTGGCCGAGGCCAACCAGTGGCCGGAGGACGTCGTCGACTACTTCGGCGACTACGCCGTCGGCGGCGACGAGTGCCACATGGCGTTCCACTTCCCGGTGATGCCGCGCATCTTCATGGCGGTGCGCCGCGAATCGCGCTACCCGGTCTCGGAGATCCTCGCCAAGACCCCGGCGATCCCGTCCGGCTGCCAGTGGGGCGTCTTCCTGCGCAACCACGACGAGCTGACCCTCGAAATGGTCACGGACGAAGAGCGCGACTACATGTACGCGGAGTACGCCAAGGACCCGCGGATGCGCGCCAACATCGGCATCCGCCGGCGGCTGGCCCCGCTGCTGGACAACGACCGCAACCAGATCGAGCTCTTCACCGCCCTGCTGCTGTCGCTGCCCGGCTCGCCGATCCTCTACTACGGCGACGAGATCGGCATGGGCGACAACATCTGGCTCGGCGACCGGGACGCGGTGCGCACCCCGATGCAGTGGACGCCGGACCGCAACGCCGGGTTCTCCTCCTGCGATCCGGGCCGGCTCTTCCTGCCGACCATCATGGACCCGGTCTACGGCTACCAGGTCACCAACGTCGAGGCCGCGATGAGTTCGCCGTCCTCGCTGCTGCACTGGACCCGCCGGATGATCGAGATCCGGAAGCAGAACCCCGCCTTCGGGCTCGGCAGCTACACCGAGCTGTCGTCCACCAACCCGGCGGTCCTGGCCTTCCTGCGGGAGGCGCCGGGCACCGACGGCGCGGACGACGACCTGGTGCTGTGCGTGCACAACTTCTCGCGGTTCGCCCAGCCGACGGAGTTGGACCTGCGGTCGTTCAGCGGCCGCCACCCCGTGGAGCTCATCGGCGGCGTCCGCTTCCCGGCCATCGGTGAGCTGCCGTACCTGCTGACCCTGGCGGGCCACGGGTTCTACTGGTTCCGCCTGCGCAGGAACGCCGGATCCGCAGTCTGATCGGCGCCCTGACCGGGCACGGGCGCCGACACACACCGCCCGTACGCGGCCACCCGGCCCGTACGGGCGTTTTTTGACCTTTCGCTCGGGCAGTCTCCCTACTACCGCACGGGCCGGGAGAGCCCTCGTGGGTCCCCCGGTCCGGGAGGGGACCGCCGGGCGACGGGAAACGCGCACGTCCAGCACCGCCGCCGTACCCGCGGTCCCGCCCGGCACGCCCTGAGCACGTCCGGGGGGACCCCCAGCCTCCGTACGGGGGTACCGCCACCGCGCCACCGCACAGTGAAGGCCGCATTCCGGGACACTTTGCCCTACCTGTCGTGTGCCCGGGGAAAGGACGCGACGCCATGTCGGACACCGCCCCGACCCGTGCCACCCGTAACAGCCCTGACCGCCGTCCGCTCGTCACCGCCCCCGATCTGCTCTCCTCGCTGGTACCCCTCCTGGCCGCATGGGTGCCGCGCCAGCGCTGGTTCGCCGGCAAGGGGCGGCTGATCACCGGTTTCACACTGCTGTCGGCGACCGAGCTGCTGCCGTGCACCGGCGACGGCACCGCGCCGGGGCTGCTCCAGCTGCTCGTCCGCGCCCAGCAGAGCGCCCCGCCGAGATGCACCCCGGCCGGCGGCGACCGCTATCAGCTGCTGCTGGGGGTGCATCCGGCGCCGGCGCCGCAGCTGGCGCCGGCGGTGATCGGCCGGCCGGGCGGGGGCCCGCTGCGGGGCCGTACGGTCTATGACGCGTTGCTCGACAACCGGCTGTGCGGACTGCTGCTGGAACGGCTGCGGGTGCCGGGGCGGATCGGGGGACTGCGCTTCTGCCGGGAGCCGGGCGCGGACATCCCCTCCGGGCTGCCGGCCCGGCCGATCGCCGTCGAGCAGTCCAACTCCTCCGTCGTCTACGGCGATTCCTTCATCCTGAAGGTCTTCCGGCGGATCGAGCCGGGCATCAACCCGGACCTGGAGCTGCCGCGGGCGTTGGCCGACGCCAAGTGCGCGCGGGTGCCGGCGCCCGCCGCGTGGTTCGAGTCGGCGGCCGCGGGCGAGTGCGGTGAGGCGACGACGCTGGGCGTGCTCCAGCCGTTCCTGCCGGGGTCGGCGGACGGCTGGCAGCTGGCCCTCAATGCGCTGGCGGTGCGCGCCGACTTCACCGGTTCGGCCCGGGCGCTCGGGCACGCCACCGCGGAAGTGCACACCGCGCTCGCCCAGACCCTGCCGACCACCGAGCTGCGCCGCCCGCAGCTCGATGCGATCGCCGCCCGGATGAACGAGCGGCTGGAGGCCACCGCCCGCGCCGTGCCCGTGCTCCAGCCCTACCGCGCGCGGCTGCGCACCGCCTTCGACGCGCTGGCCGCGATGGGCCACGACGGCCGCAGCTGGGCCGCCCAGCGCATCCACGGCGATCTGCACCTGGGCCAGACGCTGCGCTCCGCCGACCGGGGCCGCTGGTCGCTGATCGACTTCGAGGGCGAGCCGGCCCGTCCGCTCGCCGAGCGGCGCCGGCTGCAACCCGCGGTGCGGGACGTCGCGGCGATGCTGCGCTCCTTCGACTACGCGGCGCGCAGCGGGCCGGCCGGCTCGGACCCGTGGGCGCTGGAGTGGGCGCGCCGCACCCGCGCCGCCTACTGCCTGGGGTACGCCGAGGCCGGCGGGCTCGATCCGCGCTCGGCGCCCGAGCTCATGCGCGCCTACGAGACCGACAAGGCCGTCTACGAGGTGCTCTACGAGGCCCGGCACCGGCCCGACTGGCTGTCCGTCCCGATGGCCGCCATCCGGCGGCTGGCGTCCGGCGGGGAGCCGACGGTGGGGGTGGACGGGACCGGCCCGACGGCCGGCGGGGGCCCGGCGGTCCGGCGCGACGGCCGGGGGTGAGGCGCCCCGTACGCACCGCCGTGGCCGCCCGCCCGGCACGCGTCCCGCACCCCGGCGACCGCGCGCCGACCCGACGAGTCCCCGCGCCCCGAAGCCGCCCCACACCTCACCTCACCGCCCCGCCCCGCCCCGCCCCGCCCCGAGGAGGCCCCACTCGTGACCGCCCGCCCGTCTCCCGCCAGCACCTCACCCGAACCCCGTCCGGGCGAACCCCGCTCGCGCTCCTCCTCCGGATCGCCGCCGTCCCGGCGTACCGCTGCCGACCGCGCGCCCGCCCCGCACCCGACCGGCGACGGCGCGCTGGGGCGGTCCGACCGCCCGGCGCCGCCCCGGGGCGCCTCCGGCGGTCGCGGGGTGCGGGCCGCCGAACCGCTCCGTGACGAGGACCGCGGCCGGCTGCTGGACGGCGCGCACCACGATCCGCATGCGCTGCTCGGTGCGCACCCGGTGCCCGGCGGGCTGCTCATCCGGGCGCTGCGGCCCTTCGCGCGGCGTGTGACCGTCGTCGCGCCGGGGCTGCGTGCGGAGCTGCACTCGGAGGGTGACGGACTGTTCGCCGGTGTGCTGCCGCTGCGCACCGTCCCGGACTACGAGCTGCTGGTCGACTACGGCGACACCGCGCCGACCGTGCGCGACCCCTACCGCTTCCTGCCCGCGCTCGGCGAGCTGGACCTGCACCTGTTCGGCGAGGGCCGGCACGAACAGCTGTGGCGGGCGCTGGGCGCCCGGACCATGGACCACCAGGGCGTGACCGGCACCCGCTTCACGGTGTGGGCGCCCAACGCCCGGGGCGTCCGCGTGGTCGGCGACTTCAACTACTGGGACGGCACCGGCTGCCCGATGCGGTCGCTGGGCTCCTCCGGTGTCTGGGAGCTCTTCCTCCCGGGTGTCGGCGAGGGTGATCTGTACAAGTTCGAGATCACCCGGCCGGACGGGTCGAAGACCGTGCGCGCCGACCCGATGGCCCGGCGGACCGAGTGCCCGCCCGCCACCGCCTCCGTCGTGGAGGAGTCGCACTACCGCTGGAAGGACGCCGACTGGATGGCCCGGCGCGGGGAGCGGCCCGTGCACGAGGCGCCGTTCTCCGTCTACGAGGTGCACCTCGCCTCCTGGCGACCCGGTTTGACATACCGTCAGCTTGCAGACCAACTCCCGCCATACGTGAAGGACTTGGGCTTCACCCACGTCGAGTTCATGCCGGTCTCGGAGCACCCGTTCGGCGGCTCCTGGGGCTACCAGGTGACCGGCTTCTACGCGCCCACCGCCCGGATGGGCACCCCCGACGACTTCCGGTTCCTGATCGACGCGCTGCACCGGGCCGGTATCGGGGTGCTGATGGACTGGGTGCCGGCGCACTTCCCGCGCGACGACTGGGCGCTGGCCGAGTTCGACGGCCGCCCGCTGTACGAGCACCAGGATCCGGCACGGGCCGCGCACCCGGACTGGGGCACCCTGGAGTTCGACTACGGCCGCACCGAGGTCCGTAACTTCCTGGTCGCCAACGCCGTGTACTGGTGCGAGGAGTTCCACATCGACGGGCTGCGGGTGGACGCCGTGGCCTCGATGCTCTACCTCGACTACTCGCGCGAGGACGGCAACTGGACGCCGAACGTCGACGGCGGGCGGGAGGACCTCGACGCGGTCGCCTTCCTCCAGGAGATGAACGCCACGGTCTACAAGCGCTGCCCCGGCGTCGTCACCATCGCCGAGGAGTCCACCGCCTGGGACGGCGTCACCCGCGCCACGCATCACATCGGCCCCGGCGGCTTCGGCGGTCTGGGCTTCGGGTTGAAGTGGAACATGGGCTGGATGCACGACTCCCTGGGGTACGTCTCCAAGGAGCCGGTGCACCGCAAGTACCACCACGGCGAGATGACGTTCTCGATGATCTACGCCTACTCGGAGAACTACGTGCTGCCGATCTCCCACGACGAGGTCGTGCACGGCAAGCGGGCGCTGGTGTCGAAGATGCCCGGTGACTGGTGGCAGCAGCGCGCCAACCACCGGGCCTACCTCGGCTTCATGTGGGCCCACCCGGGCAAGCAACTCCTCTTCATGGGGCAGGAGTTCGCCCAGGGCGCGGAGTGGGCGGAGAGCCACGGCCCGGACTGGTGGCTGCTCGACCCGTCGTACGAGGCCGAACGGGACCACCGGGGCGTCCGCGACCTCGTCCGCGACCTGAACCGGCACTACGCCGCCGCCCCGGCCCTCTGGGAGCGCGACACCGATCCGGCCGGCTTCCACTGGATCGACGGCGACGCCGGCGAGGACAACGTCTTCTCCTTCCTCCGCTTCGCCGCCGACGGCTCGCCGCTGATCTCGGTCAGCAACTTCTCCCCCGTCGTGCGCCACGCCTACCGGGTCGGGACCCTGGACCACGTCCCCGCCTGGCGCGAGGTGCTCAACACCGACGACCCGCGCTACGGCGGCAGCGGCGTCGCCAACCCCGACCTGCTCAAGGCCGAGGCCGTCCCCTGGAACGGCCGCACCGCCTCCTTCACCGCGGTGCTCCCTCCACTGGCCACCGTCTGGCTACGGCCGGCCTGACCCGCGGTCGTTGAGGGGGCGGCTTTGCCGGGCGTGCGGAAGGGGCGGGCGCCGCGGTCGGCGCCCACCCCTTCTCCCCTCCTGCACGGCCCGGTTCAGGCCTTGGCCGGCTCCTTCACCGCCCCGCCCTCCTGCGGCGGGACCGAACCGGCGGCCGGCGGCTCGCCCGCTGCCACGCCGTGTCCGTCGGCGTTCAGCGTCTTCTCGTCGAACGGGATCCGGCCGGCGAGCACCTCGGCCGCCCGGGACCTGTCGATCTCCTTGGTCCAGGTACCGACCAGCACGGTGGCCACCGCATTGCCCGCGAAGTTGGTCAGGGCCCGCGCCTCGCTCATGAAGCGGTCGATGCCGACGATCAGGCCGACACCGTCGACCAGTTCGGGCCGGTGCGACTGAAGGCCGCCGGCGAGCGTCGCCAGACCGGCACCGGTGACGCCGGCCGCTCCCTTCGACGCGATGATCATGAAGACCAGCAGGGAGATCTGCTGCCCGAGCGAGAGGGGCTTGCCCATCGCCTCGGCCACGAACAGCGAGGACATCGTCAGGTAGATGGCGGTGCCGTCGAGGTTGAAGCTGTAGCCGGTCGGGACGGTGATGCCGACCACCGGCTTGCTGACGCCCAGGTGCTCCATCTTCGCGATCAGCCGGGGCAGCGCCGACTCCGAGGAGGAGGTGGACAGGATCAGCAGGAACTCGCGGGCGAGGTACTTCAGCAGCAGGAAGATGTTGATGCCGGCGACCAGCCGGAGCAGCGTGCCGAGCACCACGACGACGAACAGCAGACAGGTGAGGTAGAAGCCGGCCATGATGACGGCCAGCGACTTCAGCGCGTCCAACCCGGTCTCGCCGACCACCGCCGCGATGGCGCCGAAGGCACCCACCGGCGCCACCCACATGATCATGGCCAGCACCCGGAAGACCAGCTTCTGAAGGTGACCGACGCCGCGCAGCACCGGCTCACCGGCCGCGCCCAGCGCCTGGAGGCCGAAGCCGACCAGCAGCGCCACCAGCAGGGTCTGGAGCACCTCGCCCTGGGTGAAGGCGGAGACCAGCGTGGTCGGGATCATGCCGAGCAGGAACTCGGGGAGCGTCTCGCCGCCGCCGGACGTCTGGGCCTGGCCGGCGTGCCGCACGGACTCGGTCAGGTGCAGGCCGGAGCCCGGCTCCAGGACGTTGCCGACGACCAGGCCGATGGCCAGCGCGATGGTCGACATCACCATGAAGTAGCCGAGGGCCAGGCCGCCCACCGCGCCGACCTTGGCGGCCTTGCGGACCGAGCCGACGCCCAGCACGATCGTGCAGAAGATGACCGGCGAGATCATCATCTTGATCAGGTTCACGAACCCGGTGCCGAGCGGCTTGAGCTGGACGGCCACACCGGGCGCGGCGAAGCCCACGACGATGCCGAGCAGCACCGCCCCGATGACGGCGATGTAGAGGAAGTGGGTCCGGTCCCGCTTCGGTGGCGCGGTCTCCTCGGTGGTACCCCCGGACGGCGGGGTCTGTGCAGCCACGGCTGCCTCCTCGGGTCTACGGTTGTGCGCTGATCTGCGGCTCTGCCACACAACAAGTCCCGGCGACTATGCACTCCGCTGTGGCGCCCGTCACCCTTGCGTACATTTCGTTCACGCAAAAGTGACCGGGCAGACTGTTCTGTATGCGACTCCCCCGACTCCGCGGGCCCCGGTGGCCCCGCCCGCTGCGCGGCCCCCGCAGTCTCGCCGGGCAGCTCTTCGCGATGCAGGTGGTGCTGGTCGCGGCGGTCGTCGTGGGCTGCGCCGTCTTCGCGTACGTCAGCGCCGGGCGGCAGGCGGAGGAGACCGCGCGGCGGCAGGCGACGGCCGCGGCCACCGCCGTCGCCGACTCCCCCGCCGTGGTGGCGGCGGCCCGCACCGCGGACCCCACCGCCGCGCTCCAGCCGTACGCCGAACGGCTGCGGCGCGACGCCGGTGTCGACTTCGTGGTGGTGATGGCCCCGGACGGCACCCGATGGACGCATCCGGAGCCGTCCGCGATCGGCGGGAAGTACCTCGGGCACATCGGCCCGGCGCTGCGCGGCAAGATCTTCCCGGAGACGCACATGGGCGTGCTCGGCCCGTCGGTACGGGTGGTCGCGCCGGTCCACGACCCCCGGCGCGGCGGCCGGATCACCGCGCTGGTCAGCTCCGGGATCACCATCAAGACCATCGGCGAGCAGCTGCGCGACCAGGTCCTGGCGGTGGTCGGGGTGGCCGCGGCGGCGCTGGCGCTCGGCGGCGCGGGGACGTACGTCATCAACGCCCGACTGCGCCGGCACACCCACGGGATGAACGCCCAGGAACTCGGCCGGATGCACGACTACCACCAGGCCGCGCTGCACGCCGTGCGCGAGGGGCTGCTGATGCTCGACGGGGAGCGCAGGGTCGCCCTGATCAACGACGGCGGACGGGAGCTGCTGGGGCTGTCCGAGGACGCGGTGGGCCGGCCGGTGGGCGAGCTGGGGCTGCCGGAGCCGCTCACCGAGGCGCTGCTGGCCCCCGGTCCACGCGTCGACGAGCTGCATCTGACGGGCGACCGGGTGCTGGTCGTCAACGCCTCCCCGGTCTCCGGCGGCGAGCAGCGCGGCAGCGTGGTCACCCTGCGCGATCACACCGAACTCCAGGCGCTGTCCGGGGAGTTGGACTCGGTGCGCGGTTTCGCCGAGGCGCTGCGCTCACAGGCCCACGAGGCCGCCAACCGGCTGCACACGGTGGTCTCGCTGATCGAGCTGGGCCGGGCCGAGGAGGCGGTGGAGTTCGCCACCGCGGAGCTGGAGCTGGCGCAGGCACTGACCGACCGGGTCGTCGGCGCGGTCGCCGAGCCGGTGCTCGCCGCGCTGCTGCTGGGCAAGGCCGCCCAGGCCAATGAGCGCGGGGTGGAGCTGACCCTGACGCCCGACAGCCGGATCGACGACGGGGTGCTGCCACCCGACCTGCCGGCCCGCGACCTGGTGACGGTGCTGGGCAACCTCCTCGACAACGCCATCGACGCCGCCGCCCCGACCCCGGAGCACTCCACCACCGGGACGCCGCGGGTGCTCGTCACCGCCCGGGCGACCGGTGACGAGCTGCTGCTGCGGGTGGCGGACAACGGGCCGGGGGTGGCCGCGGAGGCCGCCGAGGAGATCTTCCGGCGGGGCTGGAGCACCAAACAGGGCCCCGGCCACGGCCTGGGCCTGGCCCTGGTCCGGCAGGCCGTGCGGCGCAACGGGGGCGCCCTCGCCCTGGACCGGGCGCCGGAGGGCGGCGCACAGTTCACCGTACGGCTGCCGCTGCGAACGGGGGCGACGGCATGAGCGCGTCGGCCGGAGGTCCCGCACCGGCCCGCCCGGACGTGGAAGGAGGTGTCCGATGAGTCCCGCCGAGATCCGGGTGCTGGTCGTCGAGGACGACCCGGTGGCCGCCGACGCGCACGCCCTGTACGTGGGACGGGTGCCCGGCTTCACCGTCTCCGGCACCGTCCACTCCATGGGGGACGCCCGCCGCCACCTCGACCAGAACCCGGTCGACCTGCTGCTGCTCGACCTGTACCTGCCGGACGGCCACGGCCTGACGCTGGTGCGCACGCTGCGGGCGGCCGGGCACACCGCGGACATCATCGCGGTCACCTCGGCCCGCGATCTGACGATGGTGCGCGAGGGCGTCTCGCTCGGTGTGGTGCAGTACGTGCTGAAGCCGTTCACCTTCGCCACGCTGCGCGACCGGCTCACCCGCTACGCCGTGTTCCGGGCCACCACCGGCGAGGCCAGCGGGCAGGACGAGGTGGACCGGGCGATCGCCGCGCTGCGCGCACCGCGTCCGGCCGCGCTGCCCAAGGGGCTGACCGCGGCCACCCTGCGGGCGGTGACCGAGGTGCTGCGGTCCGCCGGGGGCGGGGTGACCGCGACCGAAGCGGCCGCCGACGTGGGCATCTCCCGGATCACCGCGCGCCGATACCTCGAACACCTCGTGGCGAGCGGCCGGGCCGCCCGCGCCCCGCAGTACGGGCAGGTCGGCCGCCCCGAATTGCGCTATCGCTGGTCGGGGCATTGACCCGGTGTGATCGGTGACTTACGTTCAGCGGGCAGTACGCCGTGGTTGGTTGACCGTGGTCCGTAGCTGGAGGTCGTGCCGTGCGCCCCACCGCCCCGCTGGTTCTGCTCGCCGCCGCCGTCGTCGCCGCCGGGACGCTCACCGCCTGCGGCGGCGACTCGGCCGGCGACCGGAACACCGTCAAGGTCGCCTTCATCAAGGACACCAACGCCAAGGTCACCGTACGGGACGACTACATCCGCCTGGTGGCCCGGGAGTTCGAGAAGAACAACCCGGGCAAGAAGGTCCGGCTCATCCCGATCCAGGCGTCGGAGAACGACTACTACACCAAGATCCAGCAGATGATGCGCTCCCCCAGGACCGCACCGGACCTGGTGTACGAGGACACCTTCCTGGTCAACTCCGACATCAAGGCGGGGCTGTTGCGGCCGCTGGACGGTGAGGTCGGCGGGTGGGACGACTGGAAGCAGTTCGAGCCGGCCGCGAAGGCGGCGGCCCGGGGGCAGGACGGGAAGACGTACGGCGTCCCGGACGGGACGGACACCCGTGGGCTGTGGTTCAACAAGAAGGTCTTCCGGCGGGCCGGGCTGCCCACGACGTGGCGGCCGAGGACCTGGGAGGAGGTGCTGGACGCGGCGCGGACCATCAAGCGCAAGGTGCCCGGCGTCATCCCGTTGAACGTCTTCACCGGCAAGGGCGCCGGCGAGGCGGCCGTGATGCAGGGCTTCGAGATGCTGCTGTACGGCACGGGCGAGGACCAGCTCTACGACCCGCGGGCGAAGAAGTGGGTGACCGGCACCAAGGGCTTCCAGGACAGCCTGTCCTTCATCGACACGGTCTACAAGGAGAAGCTCGGGCCCGATGTCTCCGATGCGCTCAGCCCCAACATCCAGACCAATGTGGCCGCCGAGCTGCTGCCCGAGGAGAAGCTGGCGATCGACCTCGACGGGTCGTGGCTGGGCCAGCAGTGGCAGCGGACGGGCGGCGGCAAGCCCTGGCCGGCCTGGTCGACCACGCTCGGCCAGGCCCCGTTCCCGACGCGGGCCGGCGCCCCTCCGGGCCGGGTGAGCCTGGCCGGCGGTTGGACCTGGTCGGTGCCGGCGAAGGCCCAACAGCCGGAGCTGGCATGGAAGTTGATCGAAACCTTCCAGTCGAAGCGGAACGCCCTGGAGTGGTGCGTACGAGGCGCGCAGATCGCGGTCCGCAAGGACGTCGCGGCCGATCCGCGCTATCGGAGGTCCGTACCGGGGATCGGGTTCTTCACGAGCCTGGTGAAGGTCAGTCGGTACCGGCCCGCGCTGCCCGAGTACCCCAGGGTCGCGGCGGCGATCGGCGAGGCGATGGAGGCGGTCACCGCCGGTGACGCCACACCGGAGAAGGCCGCCCGGGACTACGACGACGCGCTGAAGTCCCTCGTGGACGGCCGGACGGTCGCCAAGCCATGACGACCGG
Source organism: Streptomyces sp. NPDC048506 (assembly GCF_040651315.1). Classification (NCBI taxonomy): domain Bacteria; kingdom Bacillati; phylum Actinomycetota; class Actinomycetes; order Kitasatosporales; family Streptomycetaceae; genus Streptomyces; species Streptomyces sp. NPDC048506. The sequence goes on along the minus strand of NZ_JBEZIX010000021.1, from coordinate 92,885 downwards.
TGCCGTCGACCGGACCCCGGCCGTCACCCGCACCGCGCGCGGCACCCCGGCCCGTACCCGGTGGCTGCGCTGGTCACCGGTCGTCCCGGCCGCCGTCCTGCTGTCGCTCTTCCTCGCCGGCCCGATCGGCTACTGCGTCGTCATCGCCTTCACCGACGCCCAGCTGACCGGCCAGGAGTCGGCGTCCTTCGTCGGGCTGGCCAACTTCCGGCGGGCGTTCGGGGATCCGGCGTTCCTCAACGCGGTGGCGCTGACCCTGGTGTTCACCGTGGTCTCCTCGATCCTCGGGCAGAACACCCTGGGTCTGGCGCTGGCCGGTCTGATGCGTCGCGCCTCCCGGCCGGTGCGGTCGCTGACCGGCGCGCTGGTGATCACCGCCTGGGTGCTCCCGGAGATCGTCGCGGGCTTCCTGCTCTACACCTTCTTCGAGCGGCGCGGCACCCTCAACGCGCTCCTGGCGTGGCTCCATCTGCCCACCCAGAACTGGCTGTTCACGCTGCCCATCCTGGCCGTGTCGTTCGCCAACGTCTGGCGCGGCACGGCGTTCTCGATGCTGATCTACTCGGCGGCGCTCTCCGGGATCCCCCAGGAGGTCACCGAGTCCGCCGAGGTCGACGGCGCGGGCGGGCTGCGCCGGCTGTGGCACATCACGCTGCCGATGATCCGCCGCTCCATCGGCACCAATCTGATGCTCAACACCCTCCAGACGCTCTCCGTCTTCGGGCTGATCTGGGCGATGACGCGCGGCGGCCCGGGCAACCGCAGCCAGACGCTGCCGGTGTTCATGTACGACCAGGCGTTCCTGAAGTCGCTGATCGGCTACGGCACCGCGGTGGCGCTGCTGTTGCTGCTGGTGGGCGCGGTGTTCTCGGTCGTCTACCTGCGTCTGCTGCGCGAGGAGGTCTGAGCCGTGCCGCTCCCCCGCCGGGCCCTGCCCCGAGCGCTCCGACGGGCTTGGCGCAGGACTCACCGCCACCGGCTGGCCGCCGATGCCGGGCTGCTGGTCGTCGCGGTGGCGTTCGCGACCCCGCTGGTGTGGCTGGTGCTGTCGTCGCTGGACGCGGAGGCCACGCTGCGGGTGCGGCTGCCGGCGTCGGCGACGCTGGAGAACTTCTCGGCGGTGCTGACCGACGAGATCACCTTCCGGCCGATGCTCAACAGCCTGCTGATCTGCGGCGGGGCCACCGTGCTGACCGTGGTCTGCGCGGCGCTCGCCGCCTATCCGCTCTCCCGGTTCCGCTCCCGCTTCGCCCGCCCGTTCCTGCTCACCGTCCTGTTCTCGACCTGTCTGCCGATCACCGCCGTGATGGTGCCGGTCTACGGGATGTTCGTGCAGGTCAACCTGATCGACACCCGGTACGGCACCGCGCTGTTCCTGGCCGCCGCCCAACTCCCGTTCGCCATCTGGCTGATGAAGAACTACATGGACGGGGTGCCGAGGGCCCTGGAGGAGGCGGCGTGGACGGACGGTGCGTCCTGGTCGCAGACGCTGCTGCGGGTGATCCTGCCGCTGATGGGCCCGGGAGTGGGCGTCGTCGCGATCTACACCTTCATCATGATGTGGGGCAATTTCTTTGTGCCGTTCATGCTGTTGCTCTCCCCCGATCAACTCCCCGCATCGGTCAGCATCTTCAATTTCTTCGGCAATTACGGGGCCATCGCCTTCGGCGAACTCGCGGCATTTTCGATCCTGTACTCGACACCCGTCGTCCTGCTGTACATCCTTATTTCGAGGCGACTGGGTGGCGGTTTCGCGCTGGGCGGTGCCGTGAAGGGTTAGCGAAGGGGCGGTGCGGGGTCCATGGCGCCGACGTGCAGCCCGGTGACGGAGAACCGTCGCAGGTGGCCGAGGGAAACCGGCCGGCTAGTAGCTTCCTCCGACTTTCATCCTTGGATATCCGCACGATAGGTGCAAAGCCACCCCGTCACTTACCGTGTGCCGGTGAACACGCACACCGGGGAGCCGCGCAGGCCCCCATTCAATGCCGACGCCGCCCGCCGGCACCGCGAGGCCCTCGGCATGACCCCTGCGCATGTCGCCTACGGAATATGGGCCGCCTTCGGAATACAGATATCGCCGGTGACGGTGGCGTCCTGGGAATTGCGGGAATCCACCCCCACGGAGTCCGAACTGACCGCGCTGGCCGGCGCCCTGTGGTGCGCGCCCGGAGACCTGCTCGGCGCCCCGGGAACCCTGCGCGAGTACCGCCTCTCGGCCGGCCTCGCGCCCGACGCCCTGGCGTCGGCCGTCGGCATGGACCAGGCCGGGTACGAGCGGCTGGAGGCCGGCGGGCCGTGGCGCGGGAACGACCGCCAGGCCGCGGCGCTCGCCGAGGTGCTGAAGCTGTCGCGGCCCGCGCTGCTCCGTGTCACCGGCCGGGACCGGACCCTGTCCGAGCTGCTGACCAGCGCCGTCACCACCCGCTGGCAGGCCTATGTACGGCCGGTCGGCAAGCTCGTACCGCTGCCCAAGCAACGGATCCAGGAGGTCCTTCAGGAGCTGCACGCCGAGTACCAGGCGGCCATGGCCGCTACGCTCAACTGGGGCGGCGGGGACGGCACGGAGGAGTCCGGCGAGACCGGTCGCACCTTCCTCGACGGCATCCTCGAGGAGTTCTGGGCGCGGCTCGGCGAGTGAGGCTCGGGCCCCGGGGTCGGGGCAACCCCGACAGATCCCGTCGGTCCCCGGGCGGAGGGGCGTCCGTCCAGAGGATGACGCGACGGCCGACGATGGCACTTCCGGCCGGTCCGGCTTTCGGTCCCTGCGGGTGAGGACCGCGCTGACCTGCGCGTTCGAGAATGGGGATGTCGAATCGTCCGTCCCCATCCCAGCCTTTCCCAGGAGTTTCCCGTGTCCCACACGGCAGCCGTTCCGGGTTCCTCGCGCGTCCCCGGAACCCCCCGCACCGCCCCCGCCGTCGCCGCCCGGGCGACGGATCTGAGCAAGGTCTACGGCCAGGGGGAGACCCGGGTCGTGGCGCTGGACTCCGTCTCGGTCGAGTTCGGCAAGGCCCGGTTCACCGCGATCATGGGTCCGTCCGGCTCCGGCAAGTCCACGCTGATGCACTGCATGGCCGGGCTGGACACGATCTCCACCGGCTCGGCCCGGATCGGCGACGTGGAGCTGGCGTCGCTGAACGACAAGCAGCTGACGCGGCTGCGCCGGGACAAGATCGGCTTCATATTCCAGGCGTTCAACCTGCTGCCCACGCTCTCCGCACTGGAGAACATCACGCTGCCGTTGGACATCGCGGGCCGTAGGCCCGACCGGGAGTGGGTCAGCGCCGTCATCGAGACCGTCGGTCTCGCCGGGCGGCTGGCGCACCGCCCGGCGCAGCTCTCCGGCGGTCAGCAGCAGCGGGTCGCGGTCGCCCGGGCGCTGGCCGCCCGCCCGGAGATCATCTTCGCGGACGAGCCGACCGGCAACCTCGACTCCCGCTCCGGCGCGGAGGTGTTGGGCTTCCTGCGCGAGTCGGTGCAGGCGATGGACCAGACGGTGGTGATGGTCACCCACGACCCGGTCGCGGCGGCCTACGCGGACCGGGTCGTCTTCCTCGCGGACGGCCGGATCGTCGAGGAGCTCCACCGGCCGACCGCGGACGCGGTGCTGGACCGGATGCGGCTGTTCGAGGCGAAGGGCCGGACGAGCTAGCCACGGGCCGGACACACCGGCCGAGCGCCGGCCGAGCCGGCCACGGCCGGTACCCGCCGACCCGGGCGCCGCGCCTCCCCCACCGGGGCGCCGCGCTCCCGCCCGGGACGCCGGCTCCACCCCGGGACGCCGGCTCCACCCCAGGGCGCCGGCTCCACCCCAGGGCGCCGCCCTTCATACCCAAGCACCCCGGACCCAGGACTGACACCACCGCCATGCTTCGTACTGCCCTGCGCAACGTCCTTGCGCACAAAGCCCGCTTGATGATGACCGCGCTCGCGGTGCTGCTCGGCGTCGCCTTCGTCGCCGGCACCCTCATCTTCAGCGACTCCGTCGCGGAGGCGGTCAAGAACGCCTCCGCCAAGAACCTCAAGGACGTGGCCGTCTCCGTCCAGGCCACCAACAACGACCGCTCGGCCCCCGACGTCGTCGACGCCGAGAAGGACGGCAAGCGGGCCACCGCCCTAGACGACCGGCTCGCCGACCGGATCCGCGCGCTGCCCGGCGTGGCATCGGTGCGGTCCGACGTCACCGGTCAGGCGACCCTGGCCGGCACCGACGACCAGCCGATCGGCAACGGCTGGCAGAACCACGCCGTCAACTACCAGCCGGGCGCGGACGGCAAGGACAGCCGCTACCCGCTCGTCCAGGGCCGCGGCCCGGCCAACGGCAACGAGATCGCGCTGGCCGAGTCCACCGCCGAGGCGGCCGGCGTCCGCATCGGCGACACCGTGCGGTTCGCCACCGACGGGCCGGTGCTGAAGAAGAAGCTGGTCGGGATCGTGGCGACCGACGACCCGCAGGTGACCGCGGGCGGCAGCCTGGCGCTGTTCGACACCGCCACCGCGCAGCAGCTGTACCTGCACCCCGGCCAGTTCGACGAGCTGATCGTGTCCGCCCGGCCCGGCACCGACGAGCGGGCGCTGACCGCCAAGGTCCGGGCCGTGCTCCCGAAGGACCGGGCCACCGCGGCCAGCGGCAGCGACCTGGCCGCCGAGCAGTCCCGGATGATCGCCCAGCAGAACAGCGCGCTGAGCCAGACGCTGCTGACCTTCGCCGGGATCGCGCTGTTCGTCGGGGTGTTCATCATCGCCAACACCTTCACGATGCTCATCTCGCAGCGCAGCCGCGAAATCGCGCTGCTGCGTGCGGTGGGCGCCTCGCGCCGGCAGGTCGTGCGCTCGGTGCTCGCCGAGGCCGCGCTGTTGGGGCTGATCTCCTCGGTCGTCGGCTTCGCGCTGGGCCTGGGGATCGCGGTGGGGCTGCGGGCCGTACTGGACGCCAATGGCGCGGGCTTCCCGGACGGACCGGTCGTCATCACCCCGGCCACCGTGCTCGCCGCGCTCGGGGTGGGCGTCGTGGTGACCGTACTGGCCGCCTGGCTGCCGTCCCGCAAGGCGGCGCGGATCGCTCCGGTGGAGGCGCTGAGCAGCGTCGAGGCCCCGCCCGCGCTGCGCAGCCTGGTCCTGCGCAACACCATCGGCGCGGTGATCACCGCACTGGGCGTGGCGGTGATGCTCTACGTCTCCACGCTGAAGTCCGGTGACGACCTGCCGACCGCCATGCTCGGCTCGATGCTGACGCTGACCGGCGTGATCGTCCTGGCTCCGTTGCTGTCCCGTCCGCTGGTGTCGCTGGCCGGCCTGGTCACCACGCGGCTGTTCGGCATCGGCGGCAAGCTCGCCAAGGAGAACGCGCTGCGCAATCCGCGCCGTACCGCGGCGACCGGCTCGGCGCTGATGATCGGGCTCACCCTGATCACCGGCATGACGGTCGTGGGGCACTCGGCGCAGCTGGGCATGGACAAGATGGCGGCCCGCGGGCTGACCGCCGACTACCAGATCAGCACCTCGACGTTCGTCGGCCTGGACCCCGAGCTGTCGAAGAACGTGGCGAAGGTCCCCGGCGTCGAGGCGGTGGCCCCGCTGCGCGGCGCGGGCTACACCACCGACGGCAGCGGCGAGGGCGGCTTCGGCTACCTCCGCGGCACCGACCTCACACAGATCGACAAGGTCACCCACCTCACCTTCACCCAGGGCTCGTTGGACGCCGTCCGGGCCGGCGGGATCGCCGTCTCGCAGAAGGGCCTCAAGGACCACGGCTGGCACGTCGGCGACACGGTGACCGTCCGCTTCGACGAGAAGAAGCAGACCCGGCTGAAGGTCGCCGCCGGCTACGAGGACAACGAGGTGCTGGGCGAGTCCTTCGCCGACCTCTCGCTGGTCGACCCGTACCTGACCCGGCACAAGAACGAGCAGCTGCTGGTGAAGGCGGCCGACGGCGGCTCCCCGGCGCTGGTCAAGAAGATCCGGCACGCGCTCGGCGACAGCCCGCTGCTGAAGGTCCAGACCCACGACGACCTGCGCAAGGAGAACGCCGGGCAGATCGACACCGTGGTGAACATGGTCTACGGGCTGCTGGGCATGGCCGTCATCATCGCGGTGGTCGGCGTGGTCAACACCCTGGCGATGTCGGTGTTCGAACGGACCCGGGAGATCGGCATGCTGAGGGCGATCGGTCTGGCGCGCAGCGGCATCAAGCAGATGGTGCGGCTGGAGTCGGTGGTCATCTCGCTGTTCGGCGCGGTGCTCGGGATGGGCGTGGGGATCTTCCTGGCGTGGGCCGGCGGCAGCCTGGTCGGCTCGTCCTTCCCCACCTACGAGATGGTGCTCCCCTGGGGCCGGCTCGGCCTGTTCCTGCTGATCGCGCTGGTCGTGGGCGTGCTGGCGGCGGTCTGGCCGGCCCGCCGGGCGGCCCGGCTGAACATGCTGGAGGCCGTCAACGCCCAGTGATACGGACTGCGAACGGCGGCGGGCCTCCCCTCGGTTCGAGGGGAGGCCCGCCGCCGTCTGCGCCGGCATCCGCATGCGGAGCGAGTGCACAAGCCCGGAGGAGGAACACCGGGCCGCCGCGCCGGCCGTGTGTGGGCCGGGGCGGCGGGCGGGGATCAGACCTGGCCGGCCTTCTCCAGTGCGGCGCAGCAGGTGTCGACGATGCGGCGGGTCACCACGTACGGGTCGACGTTGGCGTTGGGGCGGCGGTCCTCGATGTACCCCTTCTGGTCGGCCTCGACCTGCCAGGGGATACGGACCGAGGCGCCTCGGTTGGAGACGCCGTAGCTGTACTGGTCGAAGGGGGCGGTCTCGTGCAGGCCGGTGAGCCGTGTGTCGATGCCCGCGCCGTAGTCGCTCACGTGCTCCAGCGGCTTGGTGCCCTCGCCCAGCGCCTCGCAGGCGGTGATGATCGCGTCGTATCCCTCGCGCATCGCCTTGGTGGAGAAGTTGGTGTGCGCGCCCGCGCCGTTCCAGTCGCCCTTGACCGGCTTGGGGTCGAGGGTGGCGGAGACGCCGAAGTCCTCGGCGGTGCGGTAGAGCAGCCACCGGGCAACCCACAACTGGTCGGCGACGTCCACCGGCGAGAGCGGACCCACCTGGAACTCCCACTGGCCCGGCATGACCTCGGCGTTGATGCCCGAGATGCCCAGTCCGGCGGCGAGGCAGTGGTCGAGGTGCCGCTCGACGATCTTCCGTCCGAAGATCTCGTCGGAGCCGACGCCGCAGTAGTAGCCGCCCTGGGGCGCCGGGTATCCGCGGTCGGGGAAGCCCAGGGGGCGGGCGCCGTCGAAGAAGGTGTACTCCTGCTCGATTCCGAAGATCGGCTGCTGGTCCTCGAAGCGCTCGGCCACCTCGGTCAGCAGCGAGCGGGTGTTGGACTCGTGCGGGCTGAAGTCGGTGTTGAGGACCTCGCAGAGCACCAGGGTGTCGCTTCCGCCGCGGATCGGGTCCGGGCAGCTGAACACCGGCTTGAGCACGCAGTCGGAGGCGTGGCCTTCGGCCTGGTTGGTGCTGGAGCCATCGAAGCCCCAGATCGGCGGCTCCGCCCCGTCCGCGAGGATCTTGGTCTTGGAGCGCAGCTTGGCGCTGGGCCGGGTGCCGTCGATCCAGATGTACTCGGCTCGGTAACTCACGGTTGTGTCTCTCCTGTGGTTCTTTCCGAGAGCAGGAAGTTCTGCCTCGGCGTTGTCTAGTCATTCGGTTGTTGCGCGTGGGGTTGTTGCGCGTACGGACATTCCGCGTGCGGTCGTTGCGCGTGCGGTTGTTGCGCGTACGGTCATTCCGCGTGCGGTGGTTCTTCTTTCCGCCGGAGGCGGAAAGCCTTCGGGCCCGTCGGTTGTCCCGCTGCCCGCGGAGCCTGCGACCGGGATCTCCGGCCAGGACACGGCGCTGTGTGGGGCGCGCTTCGGATCAGGCGGTGCCGTTCATGGCACGGGAGGCCGCAGCCACCGCTTCGACGAGCCAGACCGACTCCTTCAGCGCCTCGACGACCGCGGTGTGGCGGCCCTTTTCGGCATCGGTGAGCGGGGTGCCGCCCCACCGGTCGGTGGCCTCGACGTCGGCGCCCTGCTCCAGCAGGTATCTGACGACGTCCATATGGCCCTCGGAGGCGGCCAGATGGAGCGCCGTACGACCGTCGTAGTCGCCGGACGCGGCCGGAACGCCGGCTGCCAGAGCGGCCCGTACCCCTTCGAGGTCGCCGGTGCTGGCCGACCACAGCAGGCCGACGAGGCCGTCGATCGCCGTCTGGTTCTTCCTGCGCCGGGGGTCGCGTTTGCCCTTCTCCTCGCTCCCCACGAGCGAGTCGTACATGTGGAAGTTGTACTTGGCGACCAGCTGTCGGCAGAATTCGATGCCCCGAACGGAGTTCCCCAGGGCGTCCAGCCGGGGTGACCAGATGGCGATCCCCATGACCTGCGGCACGACCAGCATGAGAGCACCGGAGACCCCGCTTTTGGCGGGAAGTCCAATGGTGAAGGCGAATTCCCCGGAGTAGTCGTACATGCCGCACGACGACATCAGGGACAGGCATTTCTGGACCGAACCGGTCGAGAAGACCCGGTCGTTGGTGAGCGGAACGACCCCGCCGTTGGCAAGCGTGGCGGCGACCGAGGAGAGCGCACCGGAGTCGAGCTCGATGGAGCAGCACTGGAAGTAGAACTCCAGGGTCTCCACCAGATCGGTGCCGTGGGGGAAGGCGCGGTGCTCACGCATGAAGTAGCCCAGCGCGAAGTTGCGGTCGGCGGTCTGCCGCTCCGAGAGGTAGACGGAGTTGTTGAATCCGACCGGGCTGCCGCCCGACAGTCTCCGCCAGGTGTCCTCCACATAGTCGAAGCGATCCGCGATGTCGAGCGACTCCCTGATGAGCGAACAACTCATGATCGCGCCGGAGTTGATCATCGGGTTGTGCGGAAGGCCGTCCCCGTTGACCGTCAGCTCGTTGAACCCCCGGCCGCTCGGCTCCCGCCCCACGTGCCGATGGACCACCTCGGCGCCGTGTTCCTCCAGGGTGAGCGAGTAGTTGATGGGCTTGCAGACCGACTGCACGCAAAAACGCACGCCCGAATCGCCGATGGAGAACCGCTGGCCGTCCACCGTGCAGACGGCGATGGCGAACTGGTCCGGCGGCACCCGCTTCAACTGCGGGATGTAGTCGGCCACCGCGCCGCGCTTCTCCCCCAGCAGGCTTCCGTGAATCTCGACGATGTCGGCCACGAAGGAACGAAAGTCCGGGATGACGAGATCGCCGGTGACGGCGCGGGTGAGCAGACCTCCACTGCGCTGACACAGTTTCGCGAAGTGTGCGAGGTCAAGCGACCCGCCGCTGCTCGGGTCCGCATCCTCGATCACCTGCCAGGCCTCGATGATGCGCGGGTCGTCGGGGGTGATGCCCGACTCCTGAAGCCGCTTCACCACCTCGATGGGGGATATGTTGCCCCGGGCGTCCTTCTTGAAGGAGTCGAAGAGCTTGCGGTAACCGCCGATGTCCTCCCCGGTGGTCTGCGGACCCTGAACCGTCCCCTCTCTACCCGGTTTCACCATGGCGTACCCCCGCTGCTTTTCGTGCCCATGTCGCTGTTGGCCCCCCTCAGAGGGAACCTGATGACATGTCGCAGTCCAGCACGGAGATCCGCTACGGGAACAGGGTCAACGCCCGCATGACCCAAACATCTGGGTAGCCCGCACAACACCCTTCGGTCCGCACCGCATCATCGGCTGATGAACTTCCCGCGGCTCAGCGCGCGTTCGCCGTCAAGCCGACAGACACCGAACGTCGACATGCCGGTCGTCAGCGGTGAGCGCGAACAGCAGCGTCTCCTCGACCACTCCTGTTCCGTGTGCGAGAGGAGCTTGGGCTGTGTGGTCTCGGCGGGCCCCTTGGGCCCCGGTCAGAAGACCGACTCGGCCTCGTCCATCCGCCACGTGGGCACGGTCTTGAGTTCGGTGACCGCCTCGGCGAGCGGCACCATCTCGATGTCGGTGCCGCGCAGCGCGGTCATCCTGCCGAAGTCGCCGCGGTGCGCGGCCTCCACGGCGTGCCAGCCGAAGCGGGTGGCGAGCACCCGGTCGTAGGCGGTGGGGGTGCCGCCGCGCTGGACGTGGCCGAGGATGACCGGACGGGCCTCCTTGCCGAGGCGCTTCTCCAGTTCGCGGGCGAGCGCGGTGCCGATGCCGGAGAACCGCTCGTGGCCGAACTGGTCGATGGCGCCCTTCGCGTAGTCCATCGTGCCGGGAGCCGGGTGCGCGCCCTCGGCGACGCAGATCACCGCGAACTTCTTGCCCCGGGCGAACCGCTCCTCGACCATCTTGACCAGGTCGCTGACGTCGAACTCCCGCTCCGGCAGGCAGATTCCGTGGGCGCCGCCGGCCATCCCGGACTCCAGCGCGATCCACCCCGCGTGCCGGCCCATCACCTCGACGACCATGACCCGCTGGTGCGACTCGGCGGTGGTCTTGAGCCGGTCGATCGCCTCGGTGGCCACGCCGACGGCGGTGTCGAAGCCGAAGGTGCGGTCGGTGGAGGAGATGTCGTTGTCGATGGTCTTGGGGACACCGACGACCGGCAGTCCGACGTCCGACAGCATCCGGGCGGCGGTGAGGGTGCCCTCGCCGCCGATCGGGATCAGGACGTCGATGCCGTAGTCCTTGGAGTGGTCCCTGGCGTTCTCGCACGCCTCGCGCAGCCGGGCGCGCTCCAGCCGGGACGAGCCGAGGATGGTGCCGCCGCGGGCGAGGATGCCGCTGACCGCTTCGAGGTCGAGCTTGCGGAAGCGGCCGTCGAGCAGGCCGGCGAAGCCGTCCTCGAAACCGATGACCTCGTCGCCGTGGCCGGTGAGGGCCCGGTGGACGACCGACCGAATCACAGCATTCAGGCCGGGGCAGTCGCCGCCTGCGGTGAGGACTCCGATACGCATCGTGCTGTGTCTCCTGTGCTCGCTGTCGGTTCCTGACCCGGTCCGATTGTTTCACGGTCCGACGGGCTGTGGGTTCCGTCACGCCCCACCCCTACTCCCGCCCGGACCGGGCAGGGGAAGGAGCGAAGACTCGGAGAGCGACCTAGCCACCCTCGCAGGTATTGTCAAGAGGGGCGTACCCGCAATAACGGCTTATTTTGACCTTGCCAGAAACGGAATGGATCGGAGAGCACGCGTGACGCGCAGCGTGTACGTGACCGGTATCGACCGCGGCGACGGCCGCCAGGTCATCGAGCTGGGAGTCATGGAGCTCCTGACCCGCCACGTCGACCGGGTGGGCGTCTTCCGCCCGCTGGTACACGACGGACCCGACCGGCTCTTCGATCTGCTGCGGGCCCGCTACCGGCTCACCCAGTCCCCCGACACCGTCTACGGCATGGGCTACGAGGAGGCCGCCGCGCTCCAGGCCGAGCGCGGCACCGACGAGCTGGTCTCCCGGCTCGTCGACCGCTTCCACGCCGTGGCCAGAGACTACGAGTACGTCCTGGTCCTCGGATCGGACTACGCCGACACCAGCCTCCCGGACGAGCTGAGCCTCAACGCCCGGCTCGCCAACGAATTCGGCGCCTCGGTGATCACTGTCGTCGGCGGCCAGGGGCAGGAGGCCGAATCCGTACGCGCCGAGGCCCGCAACGCCCACCGGGCCCTGACGTCGCTGGGCTGCGACGTCGTCGCGGTGGTGGTCAACCGGGTGGCCCCCGAGCTGCGCACGGCGGTCGTCGAGCGGCTCTCGGCCCGACTGCCGGTGCCCTGCTACGCGCTCCCCGAGGACGGCTCGCTCTCCGCGCCGACCGTGGGCCAGATCGTGCACGCCCTCGGCGCGGAGGTGCTGCTGGGCGACGACTCCGGGCTCGCCCGGGACGCCCGCGACTTCGTCTTCGGCGGCGCCATGCTGCCGACCTTCCTCCAGGCGCTCACCCCGGGCTGCCTCGTGGTGACCCCCGGGGACCGGGCCGACCTGGTCATCGGCTCGCTCGCCGCGCACAGCGCCGGCGCCCCGCCGATCGCCGGAGTGCTGCTCACCCTCGACGAGCGGCCCGGCCCCGACATCATGGCGCTGGCGAGCCGGCTGGCCCCCGGCACCCCGGTCGTCTCCGTACCGGGCGGCTCCTTCCCGACCGCGGCCGAGCTGTTCGCCATCGAGGGCAAGCTGAACGCCGCCTCGCCGCGCAAGGCGGAGACCGCGCTCGGCCTGTTCGAGCGGCACGTGGACACCGCGGAGCTGACCGCCCGGATCTCGGTCGCCCGCTCCGGCCGGGTCACCCCGATGATGTTCGAGCACGAGCTGATCGAGCGCTCCAGGGCCGGCCGCCGCCGGGTGGTCCTCCCGGAGGGCTCCGAGGAGCGGGTGCTGCGCGCCGCCGACGTCCTGCTCCGCCGCGACGTATGCGACCTGACGCTGCTCGGCGAGGAGGAGGCGATCCGCAAGCGCGCCGCCGACCTGGCCATCGACCTGGCGGACGCACAGATCATCGACCCCCAGACCTCCGAACTGCGCGAGCGGTTCGCCGAGCAGTACGCCAAGCTCCGCGCCCACAAGGGCGTCAGCTACGAGCTGGCCTACGACGTGGTCGCCGACGTCTCCTACTTCGGCACCCTGATGGTCCAGGAGGGCCTGGCCGACGGCATGGTCTCCGGTGCGGTGCACTCCACCGCGGCCACCATCCGGCCCGCCTTCGAGATCATCAAGACCAAGCCGGGCGCCCAGATCGTCTCCTCGGTGTTCTTCATGTGCCTGGCCGACCGCGTCCTGGTCTACGGTGACTGCGCGGTCAACCCGGACCCGGACGCCGAGCAGCTCGCGGACATCGCCATCCAGTCGGCCACCACCGCCGCCCGGTTCGGCGTCGAGCCCCGGATCGCGATGCTGTCGTACTCCACCGGCACCTCCGGCTCCGGCGCGGACGTCGACAAGGTCCGCAAGGCCACCGAGCTCGTCCGTGAGCTCCGCCCCGACCTGCTGGTCGAGGGCCCGATCCAGTACGACGCGGCGGTGGACGCGGCGGTCGCGCAGACCAAGCTCCCCGACTCCGACGTGGCCGGCAAGGCCACCGTGCTGATCTTCCCGGACCTCAACACCGGCAACAACACCTACAAGGCCGTGCAGCGCTCGGCCGGTGCGGTCGCCGTCGGCCCGGTCCTCCAGGGTCTGCGCAAGCCGGTCAACGACCTCTCGCGCGGCGCCCTGGTCCAGGACATCGTCAACACCGTGGCCATCACGGCCATCCAGGCACAGGGCGCCCGGCCCGGTGCCGGACACACGGCCTGAAGCCCCCGCCCCCGCCCGCACCCATCGGAAAGCGCTACATGACTGCCACTGCCACCCGCGTCCTCGTCCTCAACTCCGGTTCCTCGTCGGTGAAGTACCAGCTGCTCGACATGGCGGACGGCACCCGGCTCGCCGTCGGTCTGGTCGAGCGGATCGGCGAGGAGACCTCGCGCCTGGCGCACACGCCGCTGGCCACCGGCGGGGTGAAGCGCGAGACCGAGGGCGCGATAGCCGACCACGAGGCCGCGCTCAAGGCCGTCGCGGCGGAGCTGGCCGCGGACGGCCTGGGCCTGGACTCCCCTCAGCTGGCCGCGATCGGGCACCGGGTGGTGCACGGCGGGCTGAAGTTCACCGCGCCGACCGTGATCGACGAGGCCGTGCTCAAGGAGATCGAGCGGCTGGTGCCGGTCGCCCCGCTGCACAACCCGGCCAACATCACCGGCATCCGGACCGCCCAGGCGCTCCGCCCCGACCTGCCGCAGGTCGCGGTCTTCGACACCGCCTTCCACACCACGATGCCGGAGTACGCGGCCCGCTACGCCATCGACGTGGAGACCGCCGACGCCCACCGCATCCGCCGCTACGGCTTCCACGGCACCTCGCACGCCTATGTGTCCCGCAGGGCCGCGGCGCTGCTGGGCAAGGACCCGTCCGAGGTCAACGTCATCGTCCTGCACCTGGGCAACGGCGCCTCCGCGTCCGCCGTCCGGGGCGGGCGGTGCGTGGACACGTCCATGGGCCTGACGCCGCTGGAGGGTCTGGTCATGGGCACCCGCTCCGGTGACATCGACCCGGCGGTGACCTTCCACCTCAAGCGGGTGGCGGGGATGTCGACGGATGAGATCGACGTGCTGCTGAACAAGAGGAGCGGGCTGATCGGGCTCTGCGGCGACAACGACATGCGCGAGATCCGGCGCCGCATCGACGAGGGCGACCAGCGCGCCCGGCTCGCCTTCGACATCTATGTGCACCGGCTGAAGAAGTACATCGGCGCCTACTACGCGGTGCTCGGCCGGGTGGACGCGATCGCCTTCACCGCGGGCGTCGGCGAGAACGCCGCCCCGGTGCGCGAGGCCGCCATCGCGGGCCTGGAGGAGCTGGGCATGGCCGTGGACGCCTCGCTCAACGCCGTACGGTCCGACGAGCCGCGGTTGATCTCGCCCGACTACGCCCGGGTCGCGGTCGCCGTGGTGCCCACCGACGAGGAACTGGAGATCGCCCAGCAGACATACGCCCTGGTCAACGCCTAGACATTGGCGTTTCCACCTACCGGAATATTCCGCTCTGAAACAAACCGATAGGATTCCGCCATGCGCCGTTCCAAAATCGTCTGCACCCTGGGCCCCGCCGTCGACTCCTACGAGAAGCTGAAGACGCTGATCGAGGCCGGCATGAACGTGGCCCGCTTCAACATGAGCCACGGGACCCAGCCGGAGCACGAGGAGCGGTACCACCGCCTCCGCAAGGCCTGCGAGGAGACCGGCCGCGCGGTCGGCGTGCTGGCCGACCTCCAGGGCCCCAAGATCCGCCTGGAGACCTTCGCCGACGGCCCGGTGGAGCTGGTGCGCGGTGACGAGTTCGTCATCACCACCGAGGACGTGCCCGGCGACAAGACCATCTGCGGAACGACCTACAAGGGTCTGCCCGGCGACGTCTCCAAGGGCGACCCGGTCCTGATCAACGACGGCAACGTCGCGCTCCAGGTCGTCGAGGTCGACGGCCCGCGGGTGCGCACCATCGTCATCGAGGGCGGGGTCATCTCCGACCACAAGGGCATCAACCTGCCCGGCGCCGCGGTGAACGTCCCCGCGCTGTCCGAGAAGGACATCGAGGACCTCAAGTTCGCCCTGAAGCTGGGCTGCGACATGGTCGCGCTCTCCTTCGTCCGGGACGCCAAGGACGTCCAGGACGTGCACCGCGTCATGGACGAGGTGGGTCGCCGGGTCCCGGTCATCGCCAAGGTGGAGAAGCCGCAGGCGGTGGCCAACATGGAGGAGGTCGTGCTGGCCTTCGACGCGGTCATGGTGGCCCGTGGCGACCTGGCGGTGGAGTACCCGCTGGAGAAGGTCCCGATGGTGCAGAAGCGGCTGATCGAGCTGTGCCGCCGCAACGCCAAGCCGGTGATCGTCGCGACCCAGATGATGGAGTCGATGATCACCAACTCGCGGCCGACCCGCGCCGAGGCCTCCGACGTCGCCAACGCCATCCTCGACGGCGCCGACGCGGTAATGCTCTCCGCGGAGTCCTCGGTCGGCCAGTACCCGATCGAGACCGTCAAGACGATGTCCAAGATCGTCGAGGCGGCCGAGGAGGAGCTGCTCTCCAAGGGCCTCCAGCCGCTGGTGCCCGGCAAGAAGCCGCGGACGCAGGGCGGTGCGGTGGCCCGGGCGGCCTGCGAGATGGCCGACTTCCTCAACGGCAAGGCGCTGGTGGCGTTCACCAAGTCCGGTGACACCGCCCGCCGGCTCTCCCGCTACCGCGCGACCCAGCCGATCCTGGCCTTCACCACCGACACCTCCACCCGCAACCAGCTCACGCTGAGCTGGGGCGTGGACAGCTTCGTCGTGGAGCACGTCGACAACACCGACGCGATGGTCGACCTGGTCGACGCCGAGCTGCTCAAGCTCAAGCGCTACAGCAAGGGCGACACCATGCTCATCACCGCCGGTTCGCCCCCCGGCATCCCCGGCACCACCAACATGGTCCGGGTGCACCACCTGGGCGGCGGGCGCGCCTGACGCACCCCCGACATGCGGAAGGCCCCGCTCCTCCTCGCGGAGGAGCGGGGCCTTCCGTGTGCGGCTCCCGGAGAGGCTCTGCCGGGCGGTCGCCCCGGTCAGTTCTCGATGGTGACGTGCATGCCCGGGACGGTGAGATTCCCGCCGAACTGGCCCGCCTGGTCGAGCTTGACCTTGCTGAAGTACGCGTAGGGGACGTTGAGCGGCGGCGGGTGCTCGGGGTCGAACACGATCGGGATCAGACCGAAGAGGTTGCCCTGGAGCCGCTCGGTGTACAGCGTCACCTTGCCGCCGCGGATGGTGGACGTGGACCCCGGTGTCGACCGGACGTGGTACTTCTTGCCGGACGCCGGATCGTCGACGATCTGGTGGAGATCACCGATGTCGATGCTGTCGGCGGTGAACTTCAGGGCCTGCTTGGTGTGGCCGCCCTGCGTCGTGACGTTGACGACGCCCTCGTAGTTCAGACCGCGCAGGGTGAGCCCGCTGGACTCCAGGTGCCACGGGTCGTCGGGCAGGGTGGCGGGCGCCTGCTCGTCCTTGCCCTTCTGCTTGTTCTCGACGACGCAGGGGTACGCCTTCTTGCCGTCGGCGTCCTTGCCGTCCAGCCCGCCGCCGGGCAGCGCGTTGTCCGCCGTGCCCACGGCGCCGTGGACGGTGTCGTTGACCGTCTTGGCCGCGTCGCCGTTGTTCGTCACATGGTCGACGGTGTCCTTGACCGGGTCGGTGACCTTGTCGACGGCGGACCCGGAGTCCGTGGCCTCGGATGTGGCCTTGGGCGCGGGGGTCGCGGTGTCCTTGGTCGCGGAGGAGGACGGCGAGGGGCTCGACGAGGCCGACGGCTCCTCGGTCTTGTCGCCCCCGAACAGGCCACCGAGGGCATCGCCGATGCCGCCCAGCAGGCCCCCGTCGTCCTTCTTCTCGGGAGAGGCCGACGGCGACGGGGTCGCGGAGTCGGCGGGCTCCTCGGTCTTCTGGGACGCGGACGGCGCGGGCTGGGCCTGCTGCGTCGCCTCCTTGCTCGGCGACGGAGACGGCGAGGCGGAGGGCTTGGCCGACGGCGTGGCGGATGGCGAGGCGGCGTCCTTGCTGCTGTCCGTGCCCTTCGTGTCCTTCGCGCCGTCCTTGGCCTTGGCGTCCTGCCCGCCCGCCTTGTCGGGGGCGGCGGCGCAGGGGCCGGCCTTGAAGGGGCTCTCGGGCGGCGCCGGCTTGGCGATCGCCATCTGGGGCGTCAGCCCCATGCCCATGAGGACGGCGGACGGCATGGCGGCGATGGCTATCGCCTTGCCCGCGGGCACATGCAGCCGAGTCAGCAGCGGCTTCTTGGGCGCCGCGTGCCTCGGCCCTGTTCTCGCCCCGGCGGCTGCGCTCTCCTCGTGCAGCTCGTCACCCGGCACGGTGCCTCCCGTTCGTTCCGTTGATCGGGCTTCCTGACAGGTCGTCCAGTCCGTCGCCCGACCCGGGTCCGGCCAGTGCGGGGTTCGTGGCGACGACCGGGCCGGCGATGGTGCGGGCCGGCTCCTCGGCGTCATCACCCCCCTCAATGGCCTTGCCCGGGGCCCAGGACACACCCAGCGCGCCACCGATCAGCCCCAACACGAAGCCGAACCCGAAGGCGCCGAAGTTCGAGACGACCAGGGAGACCAGGGCGAGCAGGATCGCCGCCACGCCCGCGAAGACGCGCGAGGCCGGCTGGAACCACATGGTGAGACCGAGCACGACCAGCAGTACGCCGATGATCAGCGAGCCGGCGCCGGCGGTGGTCGCCATGCGGACGGTCAGGGAACCGATCGTGAGATTCGCGTAAGGGATGTACATGATCGGGATGCCGGCCAGCAGAGTCAGCAATCCGCCCCAGAACGGGCGTTGTCCGCGCCACTCCCGGAACGAACTGCGCTTCCGGCCGACGGTCTCGATCAGCTGCGGTCGCGTATCGGCGCTCATGCCGGAACCTCGCTTCGCTCGGCCTTGCATGCGCGCGGTGCGCACCTATCGATAGTTCGCTCGCGAGGCTCGCTCATGTCGTACAGCTCCTCGGGACTGGCAGATCGTGGTTCTGTGCTGAGGTGTGCTGGATGGCGCTACCCGGCGTACGGGCGCGGGGAACGGCGCAGTCACCGCAGGCTCTGCCCCACGCCCGTACGCTCAGTGCGTCAGAAGCACTCGCTCTTGCCCTTGGCGACGCTCATCTTGAGGCCGCTGAGCTTGAACGTGCCGGCAGTGGTGGCCCACGCCTGCTGCTTGACGTGGGTGAGCACGGCCGAGTCGGCCTCCTGGGCGAACGAGCCGGGGTCGGCCTTGTCGCCCTTCTGGATGCCCGGACCCTTGGACGTCGAGCCCGCGGCAACACCGATGTTGATGTTGTTGAAGGTCGCGTCCGCATCGAGCTGGTCGAGGTCGATGTAGAGGTTCTTGGCCTCCACCGGCGTGCCGTTGCCGCCGGCCGACAGCTTCAGCGACACATCGCCGAAGACCGGGACCGGGACGACCACCGACTGGCACAGGTTCCTGATCTTGGCGCTGGAGAACGCCGAGACCGCCACCGGGATCTGCTTGCCGCCCTTCTGGGCGTCAATGGCTCCGTACTGGACGAAGCCGGTGCCGTCCAGCCGGTCGGTAGTGACCTTGAACTGCTGGCCGGACACGCTGAACGACGCCGCGAGCGCACCCTGCGAGAGGGCGACGCCGATCGCGGCGGTCGCCGCGACGCTGGGCACCATGACGACGGCGAACCGCTTCCATCTGGTCCCGCCACGAGCCAGGGACTCCATGACTTTCCTCCTTCTCGGACGTACATCTCCGGTACCGGCCGCCCCGTGAGGGAGGGCGGTACCTGGGATGGGAGAAGTGCTACGTCCTCGGGAAGGAGAGCGCCCGTTCTCGGAGGCACATCGTGTTCCGAATACCGGCGATCACCCCCGAGCGACAACCACTGGCCACGCTCTCGCGCAACCTCACCGGACAGGCCCTGCCGGATGGGGCAGAGACCCCCCTGTCCGCGGCCGGCGGAACTGCCACCGGCCACTCGGTGGGGACCCAAGTACCCCGCTGCACCGACCGGATGCCGGGCTGCGGGAATGGACCGAGCGTCGCCGATCGTGGTCCATTCACGGCCGGTACACAAGGGGCTCGTTACTTGCGGGTAACGGCCTGATAACCGAGGTTCGACGGACCGAGATCGACCGGCCACTCAGGGTCGTCGCTGACAGCGAACGAACATGCGGCAATTGCGGACAGAATGCCGCAAGGGGACCGCTAAGTCTTACTCCAAGTAACAGCGGCCACGTTTACCAAGTTTTGGCAAAACGTGGCCGCGGTTTCGTTTGTTCGGTCAACTCACGGAGGTCGTACAGGTCGCAACCGGGCGCCTCGTACGACAGCGGGTCAGAACAGCACCCTGGCAAGGGCGGTACGGGCCGCCGTCACCCTCGGGTCCTCCGCCCCGATGACCTCGAACAACTCCAGCAGGCGCACCCGCGCGGCCTCCCGGTCGTCACCGACCGTCCGCTTCACCGTGTCGACCAGCCGGCCGAACGCGTCCTCCACGTGGCCGCCGACCAGGTCGAGGTCCGCGGCACGGATCTGCGCCGGGACATCGGTCGGGGCGTCCGCCGCCTCCTTGCGCACGGTCTGCGGGTCCAGGTCCTGGACCCGGCGCAGCAACTCGGCCTGGGCGAGGCCGAGCTTGGCCTCCTCGTTGGCCGGGTCGTCGGAGAGCACGTTCTTGTACGCCTGGACGGCACCGCCCAGATCCCCGGCGTCCAGCGCCTGGCTGGCGGCCTCCAGCAGGGCGTCGTACGGACCGGCCGGCGCCGGCGCCTCGGCCGCCGCCTCGCCCGCGGCGGCCGGGTCGACCGGCGCGCCCACGATGCCGAACTGCTGCTCGGCGGCCTGCACCAGCTGGTCGAGCACCTGCCGGATCTGCGCCTCCGGGGCCGCGCCCTGGAACAGCGGGATCGGCTGGCCCGCGACCACCGCGAAGACCGCCGGGATGCCCTGCACCCCGAACTGCTGGAACAGCATCTGGTTGCTGTCGACGTCGATCTTGGCCAGCACGAACTTGCCGGCGTACTCGTTCGCGAGACGCTCCAGCAGCGGGCCCAGCTGCTTGCACGGCTCGCACCACTCGGCCCAGAAGTCGATGACGACCGGGACCTCGGTGGAGCGCTGGAGGACGTCCTGCTGGAACCCCGCCTCGTCGACGTCGTACACCAGGCGGGCACCGCTCGCGGGGGCCCGGCCCGTGCGGGCGGCCTCGGCCCGCGCCTGCTCCGCCTTCTGCTTGGCTTCGCCGGCCGCCTTCACCGCGGCGAGGTCGACTACTCCACTCATGGACATATTGCGTGGCTGCATGGGTCCATCCTCCCCCCTGGGCGGTCCGTTCCGAAAAGCGTTCCGGAAAGCGATGCGGTCAGCGGCACAATCGACGAGTGGTGGCGCGGTGATCGGTACTGCGAGGGCCCCGAGGGGCCGTGGTCGGTGGCCATGGGTCCCCACCCACGGCCTGTGGTCGTCGCTTTTACGCTACGACCCGTAGCGTAACTCGGTGTCTCCCCCGCGCGACAACCGGTTCCCGCCCGACACGGAGTGATCTCCCTCACGGGCGGCACCCGCCGTACTCGCCGGTATGGTCGCCCGCATGCACCACTCCGCCAGCCCCCGGAAAGGCCGCACGGGCCGCCCGCGCAGCGCCGAGACCGATCATGCGATCCTCTGCGCCACCCGTGCCGCGCTCGTCGACGTGGGCTGGGGGCGGCTGACCATGAGCGAGGTGGCGGCCCGCGCGGGGGTCGCCAAGACCACCCTCTACCGCCGCTGGGCCAACAAGAACGAGCTGGTGGTGGACGCCGTGGCGGTCCTCTTCGACGAGCTCGAACTCCCCGACCGGGGCAGTCTGCGGGCCGACATCGAGGGCGTGGTGCTCCAGTTCGGCGCACTGCTGGCCCGACCGGAGACCAAGACGGCGCTGATGGCGGTGGTCGCCGAGTCCACCACCGACGAGGCGCTGCGCGAACGGATCCGCTCGGCGATCGTCGACCGCCAGAAGCGGCTGGTGCTGCTGGGGCGCTCGCGGGCCCAGGCGCGCGGTGAGCTGCCACCGGACGCCCCCGGCACGGACGGCGAGCGGGCCGCCACCCGCAACATGGACCTGATCTTCGATGTGATCGCCGGCGCGATCGTGCACCGTACCCTGGTCAGCGGCGAACCCGTGGACACCGACTGGGGCCGGGACTTCACCGCCCTCTTCCTCACCGGCCTGGCCGGTCTGGGGGACCCGACCTGACGTGGCGCGGGGCCCGGGCGCACGACCGCCCGGGCCCCGGCGCGGCTCAGACCTGGTACCGGTCGGGCGCGAAGAGGTGCAGATGCTCCGCGACCCACGCCGACGTCCGCTTCAGGCCGTCCTCCAGCGAGACCTCGGGCCGCCACGACGCCCACTCCCGCGCCCGGGAGTTGTCCGACAGCAGCCGCTCCACCTCGCTGCCCGAGGGCCGCAGCCGCGCCGGGTCGACGACCACCTCCGCGTCCCGGCCCGAGGCGGCTATCAGCGCCTCGGCGAGCGCCCCGATGGCGATCTCCCGCCCGCTGCCGAGGTTGACGACCTGCCCCAGCGCCCGGTCGCAGTCGGCCATCGCCAGGAAGCCGGCCGCGGTGTCCGTGACGTGGGTGAAGTCCCGGGTCGGGGTGAGCGAGCCCAGCTTGATCTGCCGGGCGCCGGCGTGGAGTTGGGCCAGAATGGTGGGGATCACGGCGCGCGCGGACTGCCGGGGCCCGTAGGTGTTGAACGGCCGGACGACCGTCACCGGCAGCTCGAACGCGTGCCAGTGCGACAGCGCCATCATGTCCGCGCCGATCTTCGAGGCGGAGTACGGCGACTGCGGTTGCAGCGGGTGGTCCTCGGCGATCGGCGCGGTCAGCGCGGTCCCGTAGACCTCGCTGGTGGAGGTGTGCACCAGCCGCCGCACGGCGTGCCGGCGGCAGGCCTCCGCGACGTTCTCGGTACCCACCACGTTCGTCTGCACATAGGCGCCCGGCGAGTCGTAGCTGTACGGGATCCCGATCAGCGCGGCCAGGTGGAAGACCGTGTCGCAGCCCGCGACCGCGTCCGCCACCCGCCCCGCGTCCCGGACGTCCCCGGCGAGCATCTCGACCTCACCGCCCGGCCGCAGGTAGCGCGCCAGGTTGCCCTTCTCCGCGTACGGCTTGTAGTGCACGAAGGCACGCACCTCGGCGCCGGCCTCGACCAGCAGGTCGACCAGGGTCGAGCCGATGAAACCCTCGGCCCCGGTGACCAGGACCCGGCGGCCCGCCCACGCTTGTGTGTTGTTGCTCATGCTGACTCCTTCAGGTGTGTGTGCAGGTGGTTGGCGAGTGGGTGGCCGGCCAGCGACAGCGCCTTGGCGGCCAGCAGATCGGCGGCCCGGGCATGGGTGCCGGGGTCGGCGGCCGCGCCCATCGCGGCGAGCCGGCCGGGATCCGCGAGCAGCGGGCCGACCAGCGCCTCCAACCGCTCGGCCGAGGTCTCCGCGTCGGGCAGCAGCACCGCCGCCCCGGCGTCGGAGAGCACCCGTGCGTTGTGCGTCTGGTGGTCGCCGGGCGCATGCGGATACGGCACCAGGACCGCCGGCATCCCGATCGTGGCGAGCTCGGCGACGGTCGCCGAACCGGCCCGGCACACCACCAGATCGGCGGCGGCGTAGGCCAGGTCCATCCGGTCCAGGTACGGCACGGCCTCGGCCACCGCCGCCCCGCCGTTGGCGGCCAGCAGCGCCCGGGTCTCCTCCAGGGCCGCGGGGCCGGTCTTGATCAGCAGCCGCAGGTCCGACCGCGACCGGTAGCGGGCGGCCAGTCCCACCGCCGCCGCGGTCAGCCGGGCGGCGCCCAGGCTCCCGCCGTTGACCAGCAGCAGCTTGGCGCCGTCCGGGACGCCCAGCGCCTGCCGGGCCGCCGGCCGCAGGGCCGGGCGGTCCAACTCGGCCAGCGGACCGACCAGCGGCATCCCCACCGTCTCGGCCCGTTCACCGCCGACCAGGTGCTCCCGGCTGCGGTCGAAGGCGAGGGCGAGGTGCGGGGTGAGCCGGGCGGCGAACTTGTTGGCCCGCCCGGGCACCGCGTTGGACTCGTGGATCAGGCTCGGCAGCCCGGCCAGCCGCGCCCCGACGATCACCGGGGCACTGGGGTAGCCGCCCATGCCGACCGCGACCTGGGCCCGCTGCTCCCGGAGGATCGCCCGGCACTGGGCACCCGACTTCAGCAGTGCGGCCGGCAGCAGATAGCGTCGGGCGCCGAGCGAGGGGTCGAAGGGGATCATGTCGACGGTGTGCAGCCGGTATCCGGCCCGCGGGATCAACCGCGTCTCCAGACCGCGTTCGGTCCCGACGAAGGAGATCACCGCATCGGGCACGGCCCGGCGGAGCGCGTCGGCGAGGGCGAGTCCGGGATAGATGTGGCCGCCGGTGCCGCCCGCACCGATCACGACCGAGAGTGGTGTGCGCATGGCCGCCACGCTCGCGATACGCACTAAGAACGTTCTAAGACAGGTGTTTGGCAGCCTATGTCCATGCCGCTCTCCAAGCCGCCCGCGCCGGGAACCACCCCGGCCCCCAGAATCCTCGTCGTGGACGACGAACCGGAGGTCCGCGCCGCCGTGGAGGACGGCCTCGCCGTGGAGGGGTACGCGGTACGCGGCGCCGCCGACGGCCTGGCCGCCCTCTCCGAGATCGCCGCCTGGCAGCCGGACGCCGTCGTACTGGACGTGATGATGCCCGTCCTGGACGGCCTGGCCGTCTGCCGCCGGCTGCGCGCCCTGGACGACCGCACCCCCATCCTCGTGCTGACCGCGCTGGACTCGGTCAGCGACCGGGTGGACGGGCTCGACGCCGGCGCCGACGACTACCTGGTCAAGCCGTTCGCCCTGGACGAGCTGGTGGCCCGGATCCGGGCCCTGCTGCGGCGCGCCTCGCTCAGCGCCGTCGAGGACACCAGCCTCGGCTTCGACGACCTGGTCGTCGATCCGGTGACCCGCAGCGGCCACCGGGCCGGCCGCCCGGTGGAGTTCAGCCGCACCGAATGGGCGCTGCTGGAGCTGCTGTTGCTGCACCCGGGCCAGGTGCTGCCGCGCGAGATGATCCTGGAGCGGGTCTGGGGCCGCGACTTCGGCCCGGACTCCAACTCCCTCGCGGTGTACATCGGTTACCTCCGCCGGAAGCTGGAGGCGGGCGGCGAGCCCCGGCTCGTCCACACCGTGCACGGCATCGGCTACCGCCTGGACCACGCGGAGGGCCGGTGACCGGCACCCGCGGCCTGGGCGCCCGCTGGCGCCGCCGCCGGCCCCTGCGCACCCGCCTCGCGCTGGCCGCCTCCGCCGCGGTGACGGTGGTGGCGCTCGGCGTCTGCGCCGCCGCCTTCGCCATCATCCGCTACCAGTTGGTCCGTCAGCTCGAACTCAACCTGGCACAGACGTCCATCCAGCTCACCCAGCACACCCGCAACTGGGGCCCGACCGTGAGCGACGCGTCCTGCAAGTTCCAGGCCGTCACCTGTGTCCAGATCGTCTCCGCCGACCCGTCGAAGGACCCGCGCGGCGGCTACCGCGTCCTGCCGGTCGGCGCGGCCACCCGCGCGGTCGCCGCCGGCCGGCAGACCCCGTACTACAGCACGCTCACGGTCGCCGGGCAGCCCGTCCTGATGTACACCACCCACCGGCCCGGCCGGCACGAGGCACTCCAGGTGGCGCTCCGCTCGGACACCGTCGAGCGCGGCGTACGGCACGCCGCCTGGGCGCTGTCCGCGGTCGGCGCCATCGGCATCCTGCTGGCCGCCGCACTCGGCTACTGGGTCTCCCGGACGGGCCTGGCCCCGGTCGCCCGGCTGACCGCCACCGCGGAGCGGATCGCCGCCACCCGCGACCCCCGCCACCGCATCGCCCTGCCCGCCGGACCGCCCGGCCGCGAGGACGAGGTCACCCGCCTCGCCACCACCTTCAACACCATGCTCGGCGCGCTCGAACAGTCCGTCACCGCCCAGCGCCGGCTGGTCGCCGACGCCTCCCACGAGCTGCGCACCCCGCTGACCGCGCTGCGCACCAACGCCGAACTCCTGGCCCGCGCCGACCGGCTGACCGACGCCCAGCGCGACCGCGCCGCCGCGGCCCTGGGCCGTCAGCTGCGCGAGGTCACCACCCTGGTCAACGACCTCATCGAGCTGGCCCGCGACGAGGAGCCCCAGCCGCTGGTCGAACAGGTACGCCCGGCGGCCCTCCTGGAGCACGCGGTGGGCGCGGCCCGCGGACACTGGCCGGAGATCGCCTTCACCGCCGCCGTCGACCCGGCCGCCGCCGAGGTGGCCGTCCCGGGCGTCCCGGCCCGGCTCACCCGGCTGCTGACCAACCTCCTCGACAACGCCGCCAAGTTCTCCCCGCCCGGCGGTCCGGTGGACACCGAACTCACCGTCGCCCCGGACGCCCTGGAGCTGACCGTCCGCGACCACGGCCCCGGCATCGCGGCCGAAGACCTCCCCCACGTCTTCGACCGCTTCTACCGCGCCGAGTCCGCCCGTGCCCTCCCCGGCTCCGGCCTGGGCCTCGCCATGGCCCGCCAGATCGCCCGCGCCCACGGCGCCGACCTCACCGCGGAACGGGCACCGGGCGGCGGTGCGCTGTTCCGGCTGCGGATGCCGACGCCGCGGCCGTAGGGCGGGGCGGGACGCCGTACCGCTCGGCGCGGCCGCCGGCGGGCAGCGGCTGTTCCCTTCGCGTTCCTTCGCGTCAGAAGCCCGCCGGCTCCGTGTAGACCCCCCACTCGTCGCGCAGCACCCCGCAGATCTCGCCCAGGGTCGCCTCGGCGCGGACGGCCTCCAGCATCGGCTCGATCATGTTGCCGCCGTTGCGGGCCGCGGTGAGCATGTCGTCCAGTGCGGTGCGTACCCGGGCGTCGTCGCGGGCCGCCTTGCGGGCCGCCAGGACCCGGACCTGCTCCCGTTCGACCTCGTGGCTGACCCGCAGGATCTCCAGGTCGCCGGTGACCGAGCCCTCGTGGCAGTTGACGCCGACGACCTTCTTCTCGCCCTTCTCCAGGGCCTGTTGGTACTGGAAGGCGGACTCGGCGATCTCGCCGGTGAACCAGCCGTCCTCGATGCCGCGCAGGATGCCGGAGGTGATCGGGCCGATCGGGTGCCGGCCGTCGCGCACCGCCCGGGTGCCGCGCTCCTTGATCTGGTCGAAGATCTTCTCGGCGTCCGCCTCGATGCGGTCCGTCAGCTGCTCGACGAACCACGAACCGCCCAGCGGGTCCGCGACGTTGGCGACGCCGGTCTCCTCCATCAGCACCTGCTGGGTGCGCAGGGCGATCTCCGCGGCCTGCTCGCTGGGCAGGGCGAGGGTCTCGTCCAGGGCGTTGGTGTGCAGGGAGTTGGTGCCGCCCAGGACGGCCGCCAGGGCCTCGACGGCGGTCCGTACGACGTTGTTGTACGGCTGCTGGGCGGTCAGCGAGACGCCCGCGGTCTGGGTGTGGAACCGCAGCCACTGCGCCTTCTCGCTCGTCGCGCCGTACACGTCGCGCATCCAGCGGGCCCAGATCCTGCGCGCCGCCCGGAACTTGGCGATCTCCTCGAAGAAGTCGACATGGGCGTCGAAGAAGAAGGACAGGCCCGGCGCGAAGGTGTTGACGTCCAGGCCGCGGCTGAGCCCCAGTTCGACGTACCCGAAGCCGTCCGCCAGGGTGTACGCGAGCTCCTGCGCGGCGGTGGCCCCCGCTTCGCGAATGTGGTAGCCGGAGACCGACAGCGGCTTGTACGCGGGGATGCCCTGCGCACAGTGCTCCATCAGGTCGCCGATGAGGCGCAGGTGCGGCTCGGGCTGGAAGAGCCACTCCTTCTGGGCGATGTACTCCTTGAAGATGTCCGTCTGGAGCGTGCCGTTGAGGACGGACGGGTCGACGCCCTGCCGCTCGGCGGCGACGAGGTACATGCAGAAGACCGGGACGGCGGGGCCGCTGATCGTCATGGAGGTCGTCACGTCACCGAGCGGGATGTCCTTGAAGAGGACCTCCATGTCGGCGGCCGAGTCGATGGCGACGCCGCAGTGCCCGACCTCGCCGAGCGAGCGCGGGTCGTCGGAGTCGCGGCCCATGAGGGTCGGCATGTCGAAGGCGACGGAGAGGCCGCCCCCGCCCGCCTTCAGGATCATCTTGTAGCGCTCGTTGGTCTGCTCGGCGTTGCCGAAGCCGGCGAACTGGCGGATCGTCCAGGTCCGCCCCCGGTAGCCGGTCGGATGAAGACCCCGGGTGAACGGGTACTCGCCCGGCCAGCCGATCCGCTCGAAGCCCTCGTACGCGTCCCCGGGCCGGGGACCGTACACCGGGTCGACGGGATCGCCCGAGAGCGTGGTGAAGTCCGCGTCCCGCTTGCGGGCCGCGTCGTACCGGGCCTGCCAGCGAAGGCGCCCCTTCTCGATCGCGTCAGCGTCCATACCCCCGAATTTACTAGGACGTCCTAGTACTTGTCGACGGGAGAACGCCGGTGACGCGCGAGTGTCACGGTGGGTAGCGGGGCCGCCGGAGCCGTCCGGGCGGCGCGCCGGCCCGTCCGGGCAACGCAAACGCGCCCGTCCCCAGGAGGGACGGGCGCGTGGGAGCAGGGGGGCGACGGCCGCCGGGCCGTCGTCAGACCTTGACCGGCTCCGGAGCGTCACCGGCGATCAGCGGCTCGACCTCCCGCACGACCTGGCGCTCCACGAAGAACGCCGCGGTGGGGATCGTGCCGGACACCAGCACCCACAGCAGCTTGCCGAACGGCCACTTGGCCTTGGAGCCCAGGTCGAAGGCGAAGACCAGGTAGATGATGTAGAGCACGCCGTGGATCTGCGAGACG
The DNA here is from genome assembly GCF_040651315.1 of Streptomyces sp. NPDC048506. Classification (NCBI taxonomy): domain Bacteria; kingdom Bacillati; phylum Actinomycetota; class Actinomycetes; order Kitasatosporales; family Streptomycetaceae; genus Streptomyces; species Streptomyces sp. NPDC048506. The sequence goes on along the minus strand of NZ_JBEZIX010000021.1, from coordinate 65,049 downwards.
ACCAGGGTGAGGTCCTTGCCCATCCCGAAGCCGTACTTGAAAACCATGCACGTGCAGAGCACCAGCAGCATCACGGCGGTGATGTAGGCCATCGCCCGGTAACGGGTCAGGACGCTTCGCTTCATGCCCCAGAGCGTAACCACCCGTTCCGGGGCGATCTTCACCGCCCCCCGCGGGTGTCGGACGGCCCCGCGAAGGCCGGGTCGCCCCGCTACATGTCCTTGAAATCCTCGGCCGCCACCCGCAGCGGCCGCAGCATCGCGAAGATCTCCGCACACTCCTCGTCGTCGTACGCGCCCAGCCCGAAGTCCATCGCCATCAGGTCGCGGGTCGCGGCGTCGCACACCTCGCGCCCCTTCTCGGTGATCGAGGCGAGGGTGCCCCGCCCGTCGTTGGGGTTGGGCCGCTTGGCGACGAGCCCGGACCTCACCAGCCGGTCGACGGTGTTCGTCACCGACGTGGGGTGCACCATCAGCCGCTCGCCGATCTTCGACATCGGCAGCTCACCGGCCTTGGAGAAGGTCAGCAGCACCAGCGCCTCGTAGCGCGCGAAGGTCAGCCCGTACGGCTTGACCACGGCGTCCACCTCGGAGAGCAGGATCTGATGGGCGCGCATGATCGAGGTGATCGCGGCCATCGAGGGCACGGCACCCCACCGCTGCCGCCAGAGCTCGTCGGCGCGGGCGATGGGATCGAAAGCAAGGCTGAGCGGCTTCGACACGCCTTTGACCCTACCCGGCGGTCATATTGTGGTCAGCCGTGTCTCATTTTTCGGTCGCCACGGGTCCACCGGGCGCGCCCCGGCCGGCCCTCGGTGCGGTGCCGGCCGGCGCCCGGTGGCCGCCCCGGGTGCGCCGCACCTCGGCGATCACCGCCAGGACGCACACCGCCCCCACCACCCCGCCCGCCGGCATCACGACCCGCAGCGGCACCCACTCCGCCGCGATGCCGGCCGCGCCCATCGCCAGGCCCATCAGCGTCATCCGCCCGGCCTGCGTCAGCGTCATCGCCCGTCCCAGCTGCTGCTCGGGGATCGCGGCGACCAACCACCGGTCGACACCGAAGTTGTACGCGATGCCGGTGCCGGTCAGCACCAGCAGCAACATCGCCCAGCCGAGCGAGGGCTCGGCGGCGAAGCCGAGGGAGGGCAGCACCGCGAAGACGCCCAGGGGGAAGGTGAGCCGGCTCCGGCCCCGCGGGCCGAGGAACGAGCCGACCAGGCCCTCCGCGAGCACCGCGCCGACGGGCATGCTGCACATCAGCAGCCCCGCGCCGGCCGGGCCGACGCCGAGCCGGTCGGCGTAGGGGACCAGCAGCGCCTCCGGGATGACGACGAACGTCGGCGGCAGCCAGGTCAGCAGCAGCAGCGCCCGTACCCGGCGGTCGGCCCACAGCCGCCGGACGCCGCCCAACGAGTCACCCAGCAGCGCCCCCGGCGCCTGACCGCGGGCCCCGTCGCGCGCCGGCCGGGCCCGGGTCCCCAGCCACAGCAGCAGGCCCGAGGCGGTGAAGGTCGCGGCGGTGAGGGCGAGCACCGCGGTCGGGGACGCCACGGCCAGCAGCAGGCCGCCGGCCCCGAAGCCGGCCAGCTGCGCGCTCTGGTTGACGATGCGGATCACCGAGCGGCCCAGGACGAACAGGTCGCCCTCCCCGAGGACGTCCCCCAGCGTCGCGGCACGGGTACCGGCGAAGACCGGCGCGACGGCGGCGATGACACAGCGCAGGGCGAGCAGCACGGCGACCGGCGTGCCCGGCACGAGAAGCCCCGCGGCGGCCAGCGCGCACAGCGCGTCGCAGCCGACCAGCACCCGGCGGGCCGGGTAGCGGTCGGCGACCGCGGACAGCAGCGTCCCGCCGACGACGTACGGCAACAGCCCCAGCGCGAACGTCAGGGCGCTCAGCAACGGCGAGTCGGTCAGCCGGAAGACCAGGACGGACAGTGCGATCTCGCAGACGACCACGCCGAGGGAGGAGAGCAGGTGCGCGACGAAGACATACCGGAACTCGGGGACGGCGAAGACGGCTCGGTAGCCGGCGGCGCGGTCCGGTCCGGCGTCGACGGCACCCCCCGGATCGGGGCAGGCGGACGTATGGCCCGGCGGTACGGGCCCGGCGGTCGAGGACATGGCGGCAGCCTGTCTGGTGCCGCGTCCGCCCCGTAGTCTTTCGGTTGCAGCCGAATCCTGGGGGAGGAGGGCCCGCGCCCATGCCGCTGCATCTGCACTTCGGCGCCGACGACCTGCTCCGCATCCGGTTCGCCGTCTCGCCGCTGTGCGAGACCCATGAGGCGGTACGGACCCTGCGGCGCGCCGATCGGCACGGCTACCACACCCCGTGGCTGCGGCGGATGCGCACGGCGCTGGCGGGCCTGGACCTCTCGCCGCTGTGGCTGTTCATGCCGTCGCCGTCGCCCGGGTACACACCGGACTTCCTGGGCCGCCCGCCGGACACCCCGATGGCCGACTTCGACGAGGAGCTGGCGCGGCTGCGCGCCACCGACCCGGCGCTGGCCCGGGCCGAGATGGCCAAGTCGTTGGCGTGCACGCCGGGGGCGCTGGAGTCGGAGCGGGGCCGTGCGGCGCTGGCCGACCCGGCGCGCGCGATCCACGAACTGGCCGACACCACCGAGCGGGCCTGGCGGGCGCTGCTCGCGCCGGACTGGCCGCGGCTGCGGGCGCTGTTGGAGGCCGAGATCGCCTACCGGTCGCACCAGTTGGCGGGCGGCGGGTTGCAGCGGCTGTTCGCCGATCTGCATCCGCGGGTGTCCTGGTCGGGCGACACGCTCACGGTGCGCACGCGGATCGACTTCGTCCAGATGCAGGACCTGGAGGGCCGCGGGGTGCTGCTGCTGCCGAGCGTCTTCGTGTGGCCGGACGTGGTGAGCGGCTTCGATCCGCCGTGGCAGCCGACCGTGATCTATCCGGCGCGCGGGATCGGCGGCCTGTGGACCGAGCCGGAGGCGGGACCGGCTCTGACCCGGCTGCTCGGGGCGAACCGCGCCGCCGTCCTGGCCGCACTGGACGCACCGTCGACCACGACGGCGCTGGCAAGCCGCCTGGGGCTGGCACCGTCGTCCGTCTCGGCGCACCTGTCCGTGCTGCGCGACGCCGGTCTGCTGACCCCGCGCCGGCACGGACATCAGGTGTTCTACGAGCGGACCCCGTTGGGGATCGCCCTGACGGCGGGCGGCTGACCCACCGGGCTCAGGCGGCACCGCCCTCGGCGAGGTGGCGCTCGACGGTCGCCACCTTCGACGTCAGTCCGTCCGTGACGCCGGGGCGGATATCGGCCTTGAGGACGAGCGAGACCCGTCCGCAGCGCGCCTCGACGGCGGCGACGGCGCGCTTGACGACGTCCATGACCTCGTCCCACTCGCCCTCGATCGAGGTGAACATCGCGTCGGTACGGTTGGGCAGGCCCGACTCGCGGACGACCCGGACCGCGTCGGCGACGTACGCGCCGACGTCCTCACCGACGCCCAGCGGGCTCACCGAGAAGGCGACGATCATGCGTTCACGACCCCTTCCCGGCGGGCGCGGGCCGCGATCACCCCGGCCTCTTCCTCGCGCTTGAGGACCCGGTCCCCGTAGAGGCCGCCGAACGGCACGATCGCCAGCAGGAAGAAGAAGGCCACGCGCTTGAAGGGCCACTTGGTGCGGTTCCACACGTCCAGCAGCAGCACGACGTAGGTGATGAAGAGCAGGCCGTGGATCAGGCCGAGGGGCATCACCAGGGCGTCGTAGTCGAAGGCCAGGCGGAAGCCGGTGCCGAAGATCAGCAGGGCGGGGAAGGAAATCGCCTCCGGGATGGATGCCAGGCGCAGGCGGTGCAGGGCAGCGGCGGTCTTGATGTCCACGGGAAGGAACCTCGTTCGGGTGGCGGGCGAGGAGCGCGCTTGTGCAAGTGTTCACAAGCTGCGTCCCATTGTTACAGCCGCTCCGGCGCGCACCGCGCCGGGGGGAGGTGAGGGTGGTCACCCCGCCGGGCCTCCGGCAGATCTCGGGGTGGCGTCAGGGTCGAAGGAACTGCCCCGCACGGCCCGCGCCGACTACCGTCTGACGCGTGGCTCAGTTTCGGCTCCAGGGGAGCAAGGTGCTCGCCGTCGACATGACGGGCGACGCCGTCAAGGCGAAAAACGGTGCGATGGTCGCGTACGACGGCCAGATGTCGTTCAAGAAGATGACCGGCGGCGGCGAGGGCCTGCGCGGCATGGTGACCCGGCGACTGACGGGGGAACAGATGGCCGTGATGGAGGTGAAGGGCCACGGCACCTGCTACTTCGCGGACCGCGCCAGCGAGATCAACCTGGTGGAGCTGCGCGGCGAGAAGCTCTACGTGGAGGCCAGCAATCTGCTGTGCACGGACGCGGCGCTGCGGACCGGTACGACGTTCACCGGCCTGCGCGGCGCCTCGCAGGGCAACGGCCTGTTCACGACGACGGTCGAGGGCAGCGGGCAGGCGGCGATCACCTCCGACGGCCCGGCGGTGGTGCTGCGGGTCACCAAGCAGTACCCGCTCCAGGTCGACCCGGGCGCGTACGTGGCGCACACCGGCGACCTCAAGCAGCACTTCCAGTCCGGGGTGAACTTCCGCACCTTCCTCGGGGAGGGCTCCGGCGAGGCCTTCCAGATCCGCTTCGAGGGCGAGGGCCTGGTCTACGTCCAGCCCAGCGAGCGCAACACCGTGGGCGGTGAGGTCTGATGCCGTTCACGGCACTCAACTCCCGCATGGTGGAGGCCAGGATCGGGCCGGGCCAGCGGATGTTCAGCCAGCGCGGGGCGATGCTCGCCTACCGCGGCGACGTGCACTTCACCCCGAACATCCAGGGCGGCCAGGGCGGTATCGGCTCGATGATCGGCCGCCGGATCGCCGGCGAGGCGACGCCCTTGATGACGGTGGAGGGCAGCGGCACGGTCATGTTCGGCCACGGCGGCCACCACGTCCACGTCGTCGACCTGACGGGCGAGACGCTGTACGTCGAGGCCGACCGGCTGCTGGCCTTCGACGGTTCGCTGGAGCAGGGCACGATGTTCATGGGCGCGCAGGGCGGGGTGATGGGCATGGTGCGCGGCCAGGTCACCGGCCAGGGCCTGTTCACCACCACACTCAAGGGCGTCGGCTCGGCCGCGGTGATGGCGCACGGCGGCGTCATCGAGCTGCCGATCACGCCGCAGGGCCCGGTGCACGTCGACCCGCAGGCCTACGTGGCCCACCGCGGCGACGTCCGCAACAAACTGTCCACCGCGCTCGGCTGGCGCGACATGGTCGGTCGCGGCTCGGGCGAGGCCTTCCAGCTGGAGCTGTCGGGTCAGGGCACCGTCTACGTACAGGCGTCGGAGGAGAAGCTGTGACCGGTCCCGTCGTCCACGACGTCTACTCGCTCCCCACCAACGACAACGTCAATCCCTACGCCTTCAGCGTCGACCTGAACGGCCAGTGGTTCCTCCAGAAGGGGAAGATGATCGCCTACTACGGGCGGATCGACTTCCACGGCATCGGGCACGGCCGGCTGGACCGGCTGATCGCGGGAAGTTTCCATTCGCCACTGCACGCCGCGGACTGGGTCGTCGCCGAGGGCCAGGGAAAGATGCTGCTCGCGGACCGCGCCTTCGACGTGAATTCCTATGATCTCGATGAGGGCAACCTCACGATTCGCTCGGGCAACTTGCTCGCGTTTCAGCCATCTCTGTCGCTGAAGCAGTCGATCATCCCGGGCTTCCTCACCCTCATCGGGACGGGCACGTTCGTCGCCGCCTCCAACGGCCCGGTGGTCTTCATGGAGCCACCGATCCGGGTGGATCCCCAGGCGCTCGTCGGCTGGGCGGACTGCCCCTCCCCGTGCCACCACTACGACCACCAGTACCTGCGGGGATTCCTGGGCGGGCTGCGGGCGCACACCGGAATCGGCGGGGCGTCCGGCGAGGAGCACCAGTTCGAGTTCGTCGGCGCCGGCACGGTGCTGTTGCAGTCGTCGGAGCAGTTGATGCCGGAGCTGGCGACCGGTGCGGTGGTCACGGAGGAGGGCGTTCCGGGCGGGGGCGGACACGTCCCGCAAAGTGGCTCACAACTGCCCCAGCTACCCGGCAACCTCGGGAGCCTCCAGCGCCGCTTCGGGCTGTGAGCGGTAGTCTGCGGACGGTGACCTCGAACGTCTGACCAACACCGACGCCCGATCGGCGGGGCCACCGCCTCCGCGACCCGACGACCCCTCAGCGCAATTAATTCATTTTTCAACTTTTACGGATAGAATTCATCCATGACGACCGACAGCGACACCCCCTGGCTGACCGACCAGGAGCAGCGTGCCTGGCGCACCCATCTGGACGTCAGCAGGCTGCTGATGCACCAATTGGAGCGCGATCTCCAGCCGTTCGGCCTGACGAACAACGACTACGAGATCCTGGTCAACCTCTCCGAGGCCGAGGACCACCGGCTCCGGATGAGCGACCTGGCAGCCAGCACCCTGCAGTCCAAGAGCCGTCTCTCCCACCAGATCACGCGCATGGAGAACGCCGGTCTGGTGCGTCGCGAGAGCTGCGAGTCGGACCGTCGTGGCCTCTACGCCGTCCTGACGGACGAGGGCTGGGACACCATGCGCCGGGTCGCCCCGCACCACGTCGCCTCGGTCCGCAAGCACTTCATCGACCTCTTCGCCGCCGAGGACCTCGAAGCGCTCCGCACCTCGCTCACCCCGGTGGCCGAGCACCTGCGGGCCCACCGCGGCGGCCTCTGACCCGGCCCTGCCCATGGGGCAGACCGTAGGGGGCAACGGACCGTAGGGGGCGACGAACCGTAGGGGCGACGAACCATAGGGGCAACGGCCCGTAGGGGGCAGGCGAACACATCCCGTAGGGGATGCGAGCGCCCCCTACGGGGCCACAACCGGCCGAGGCCAGGCGGAATTCCCGTTGGCTCACCGCGATCGGCCGGACGGGACATCCGGACGGGACATCGCGCCGCGGCCCCGCACCGGGACCGCGGCACCCAGCGGCACCAGCACCAGCTCAACCGGCCACCGGCAGCCGCAACTCGAACACCGCGCCCTCCCCCACTGCGCCCTCCCCTACCGGGCCTTCGCCTACCGGCCCTTCCCCCACCGGGCCCTCCCCTACCGGGCCTTCCCGTACCGGTCCCTCCCGTACGGCCAGCGAACCGCCGTGCCGCACCGCGACGTCCCGGGCGATGGCCAGCCCCAGCCCGGCCCCGCCGTCGTCCCGCGCCCGGGCGTCGTCGAGCCGTACGAACCGCTCGAAGATCCGCTCCCGCTCGCCCTCCGGCACCCCGGGCCCGTCGTCCTCGACCCGCAGCACCGCCCACTCCCCCACGCGCACCACGGTCACCCGCACCGACGAGGCCGCATGCCGCTGCGCATTGTCCAGCAGATTGCCCAGCACCCGGCCCAACTGGCTCCGGGACCCGGCCACTTCCAGGCCCGCCGGCTCGGCCAGCCGCACCGGGACCCGGTCTCCGGTCCGCTGCGAGACCTCCTCGCGCACCAGCGCCGCCAGGTCGACACGGGCGTCGGCCGGCCGTTCCCCCGCGTCCAGCCGGGCCAGGAGCAGCAGATCCGCCGCCAGCCGCTGCAACCGCACGGTGTCCGCCACCGCGCCGGGCACGTCCAGCAACTCCGGGTGCGCCACGCCCACTTCGAGCTGGGTGCGCAGACTCGCCAGGGGGCTGCGCAGTTCGTGCGAGGCGTCCGCGACGAACCGCCGCTGCCGTTCGACGCTCGCCTCCAGCGCGCCGAGCGTCTCATTGGTGGTACGGGCCAGCCGGGCGATCTCGTCCCGCGCCGCCGGCTCCGGCACCCGCCGCGACAGGTCCGTACTGGCCGTGATCGCCGCCATCTCCGCCCGGATCCCCTCCACCGGCCGCAGCGCCCGCCGGGTCACCAGCCAGGTCACCGCCGCCACCACCACGAGCAGCAGCGGCAGCCCGATCAGCATGGCGTCGCGCACCGACCCGACGGCCGCGCGCTCCGGCGCCAGCGCCGAGCCGGCCCGCACCATGGCCCGCTCCCCCCGGCCGCCCTTCGCCCCGACCACCGCGAACCGGTAGTCGGCCACGGTGCCGTCCACGTCCGCGGTCCCGTCGTGGTGGTCCACGTCGTCGTCGACCTCACCGGGCCGGGGGCCGGCCGCGTCGTCCTCGTCGCCGCCGCGGTCGCCGCCCCGGTCGTCGGGGCGTTCGTCGGGGCGTTCGTCGGGGCGGTCGTCGGGGCGGTCGTCTGCGCAGTCGCCGACGCGGTCGTCGCCGTCGTCGCCGTCCGGGAGCACCGGCCCGGCGTTCCCCGGTCGCGCCGTCCGCACCGGCTTCCCGTCGACGGCGCGTACGTCGTCACCCACCGCCAGCACCCGGCCGTGAGCGTCAGTGACCACCACCGGATGCTCATCGCCGTCCGGCAGGTCGAGCCGGGCGTAGGGCGTCCCCGTGGCGATCTGCGCGGCGACCTCGCGCGCCGCCACCTCCGCCTGCAAGCCCGCCTGCTCCTGGAGATTGCCCCGCAGCACCAGCAACACTGCGGTACCCGCCGCGATCAGCGCCAGCGCCACCACCACGGTCGCCCCGGCCGCGGCCCTGGCCCGTACCGAACCCGGCACGCCGGGGCGCGCCCTACCCACCGGCCACCAGCCGGTACCCCGCGCCGCGCACCGTCACGATGTGCTCCGCACCGAGCTTGCGCCGCAGCGCGCTCACATAGACCTCGATGATGTTGACGTCGCCCTCGTAGGCGAAGTCCCAGACGTGTTCCAGGATCTCGGCCTTGGAGACCACCTCGCCCGGCCGCACCGCCAGTTGCTCCAGCACGGCGAACTCCTTGGCGGTCAGCGCCACTTCGACACCGTCCCGCTCGACCCGGCGGGCCCCCTGGTCGACGGCGAGCGGCCCCACCCGGAGCACCGGCGGCGCACTCCGCCCGCGGCGCCGCAGCAGGGCCTTCACCCGTGCCACCAGCACCACGTACGCGAACGGCTTGGTCAGGTAGTCGTCGGCCCCGGTGTCCAGGCCCTCGGCCTCGTCGTACTCGCCGTCCTTGGCGGTCAGCATCAGGATCGGCACGTCGTTGCCGGCCGCGCGCAACGTCCCGCAGACGCGGTAGCCGTTCATGCCCGGCAGCATGATGTCGAGCACGACCAGGTCGTAGCCGCCCGCACCCGCCCGGCGCAGCCCCTCCCGGCCGTCGTGCACCACGTCGACCGCGTACCCCTCGGCCGTCAGGCCCCTGGCCAGCGACAGGGCCAGCCGCTTCTCGTCCTCCACGATCAACAGGCGAAAGGGGCGGCCCGCAGGGCGGGACGGGTGGTGAGGGTGGGTGTCGGGTGGGCGCATGACAGTACCTTCGCAGGCCGAACCTGAAGGATTCTTCAGCCCCTTCAGCTTCCCTTCAGCCTCGGTCGGTCACGGTGTGGACACAGCGTTCGCACCACGCTGGCACCGCCAGCCGACCACAGGGGAGACACCACATGAAGCGCCACCTCGTCATCGCCACCGCCGCCGCGGCCGCGCTGATCGCCGGCACCGCCGTCACCGCCGTCGCGGTCGGCGGCGACGCCCCCCAGGGCGGACGGGCCGGCGTCCAACCGCGGGCCGCGGGCGACCACGACCGGGGCGACCGCGGCCAGGTGCGCGACACGGAGGACGCCCGGGAGGCCGCCGCCGCCCGGGTGACCGCGCCCGAGGCCGCGGCCGCCGCCCTGAAGGCCGTCCCCGGCACCGTGACCGGCCTCGATCTGGACCGGGACCGCCCCGGTCTGGTCTGGGACGCCGACGTGCTGGGCAAGGACGGCGCCCGGCACGAGGTCACCCTGGACGCGCGCACCGGACGGGTTCTGGACCGGCACACCGACCGCGGGGACGACGACGATCACGCCCGCGAGCGGGCCGCCCTGTCGTCCGCCCGCACCGACGCCGCGGGGGCCGCCCGGAAGGCCGCGGCACACGGCACGGTGACCTCCGTCGAGCTGGACGGCGACCACCGGGCCAGGGCCGTGTGGGAGGTCGAGACCGTCACCAGGGACGGCAGGGAGCACGCACTGCTGGTCGACCCGCAGTCCGGCGCGCTGACCGCCGCCCCGGCCCGTGACGCGGACGACGACGACAACGACGGCACGGACGACTGAGGCACGACGGACGGCTGAGGCACGACGACCGGCCGGGGGCCGCGCGAGCGGCCCCCGTGCCCCGGAGGGGTCCTCACCCCCCGTTCGTCAGGCCGTCCACCAGCTCGTCCGCCGCCCGGTACGGGTCCGTCTCGCCGGCGACGATGCGCTCGGCGAGGGCGTCCAGCCGGCGGTCACCGCTGAGGTCGCCGATCCGGGCCCGCAGCGCGGTCACCGCGATCGTCTCGACCTCGTGGGCCGCCCGGGCGCGCCGGCGCTCGGCCAGCACGCCGTGCTCCTCCATCCAGGCCCGGTGCTTCTCCAGGGCCTCGACGACCTCGCCGATGCCCTCGCCGCGGGCCGCGACCGTCTTCACGATCGGCGGGCGCCAGTCACCCGGGGCCCGGGACTCGCCCAGCCCCAGCATGTGGTTGAGCTCCCGGGCGGTGGCGTCCGCCCCGTCCCGGTCCGCCTTGTTCACGACGTAGACGTCGCCGATCTCCAGGATGCCGGCCTTGGCGGCCTGGATCCCGTCGCCCATCCCCGGTGCGAGCAGCACGACGCTGGTGTCCGCCTGCGAGGCGATCTCCACCTCGGACTGCCCGACGCCGACCGTCTCGACGAGGATCACCTCGCACCCGGCCCCGTCCAGGACGCGGATCGCCTGCGGCGCCGCCCAGGCCAGCCCGCCCAGGTGACCCCGGGTGGCCATGGAGCGGATGTAGACGCCGGGGTCGGAAGCGTGCTCGCTCATCCGCACCCGGTCGCCGAGCAGCGCACCGCCGGAGAACGGCGAGGACGGGTCGACGGCGAGCACGCCGACCCGTTTGCCCGCCTTGCGGTACGCCGTCACCAGGGCGGAGGTGGTGGTGGACTTTCCTACGCCGGGCGAGCCGGTGAGGCCGACCACATAGGCGTTGCCGGTGAGTGGCGCCAGCGCGGCCATCACCTCGCGGAGCTCCGGTGCCGCCCCCTCCACGAGGGAGATCAGCCGTGCCACCGCCCTCGGCCGGCCCTCCCGGGCCTGCTCCACCAGCTGGGGGACGTCCACCATTGCTGCCCGTCTCCTTCGGCTCACTCGTCAGCGCCCGGCCCGCCCGGGACGCGCTTACTTACCCGGTACGCGAATGATCAGTGCGTCACCCTGGCCACCGCCACCGCACAGCGCGGCGGCACCCACGCCACCGCCCCGCCGGCGCAGCTCCAGCGCCAGGTGCAGCACGATGCGGGCACCGGACATCCCGATGGGGTGGCCCAGTGCGATCGCACCGCCGTTGACATTCACCTTTTCCGGGGATACCCCGAGATCCTTCATTGACTGCACGGCGACCGCCGCGAAGGCCTCGTTGATCTCGATCAGGTCAAGATCCTCGACCGTCAGGCCCTCCTTGCCCAGCGCGTGGTCGATGGCGTTGGAGGGCTGGGACTGGAGCGAGTTGTCGGGGCCCGCGACGTTGCCGTGCGCGCCGATCTCGGCGATCCACTCCAGGCCCAACTGCTCGGCCTTGGCCTTGCTCATGACGACGACGGCGGCCGCACCGTCCGAGATCTGCGAGGACGTGCCGGCGGTGATCGTGCCGTCCTTGGCGAACGCCGGGCGCAGCTTGGCCAGCGACTCCACCGTGGTCTCCGCGCGGATGCCCTCGTCCTTGCTGAAGACGACCGGCTCGCCCTTGCGCTGCGGGATCTCCACGGGGGTGATCTCGGCCTCGAAGAGCCCGTTCTTCTGGGCGGTGGCGGCCCGCTGGTGGGAGCGCGCGGCGATCTCGTCCTGCTCCGGTCGGGCGATGCCCAGCCGGGTGTTGTGCTTCTCGGTCGACTCGCCCATGGCGATGCCTTCGAAGGAGTCGGTGAGGCCGTCGTGGGCCATCGCGTCGAGCATCTCGACGGCGCCGTACTTGTAGCCCTCCCGCGACTTGGGGAGGAGGTGCGGGGCGTTGGTCATGGACTCCTGGCCGCCGGCGACCACGATGTCGAACTCGCCGGCGCGGATGAGCTGGTCGGCCAGCGCGATGGCGTCCAGGCCGGAGAGACAGACCTTGTTGATGGTCAGCGCGGGGACACTCATGGGGATGCCCGCCTTCACGGCGGCCTGGCGTGCCGGGATCTGCCCTGCCCCGGCCTGAAGCACCTGGCCCATGATCACGTACTGCACCTGGTCGCCGCCGATCCCCGCCCGGTCCAGCGCGGCCTTGATGGCGAAGCCTCCCAGGTCGGCGCCGGAGAAGGTCCGCAGGGAACCCAGGAGCCGCCCCATCGGGGTGCGTGCGCCTGCCACGATCACTGAGGTGGTGCCGTTGGTTTCAGACATGCGATGCGGCCTTCCTTTGCAGGGAAGTTAACGAGGGTTCCCGTCAATGTACTGAGCGGTACCCGCCGGGTCACCGGGAAGCAGGTGTGATCGCGCGCACGTTGCGTAACCAGCCATGCGAGGGGTGCACTGGAGCCATGCTGACGCGTATCGACCACATCGGGATCGCCTGTTTCGACCTCGACAAGACTGTCGAGTTCTACCGTGCCACGTACGGCTTCGAGGTGTTCCACTCCGAGGTCAACGAGGAGCAGGGCGTCCGGGAAGCCATGCTCAAGATCAACGAAACCTCGGACGGCGGCGCCTCCTACCTCCAGCTGCTGGAGCCGACCCGGGAGGACTCCACGGTCGCCAAATGGCTGGCCAAGAACGGTGAGGGCGTGCACCACATCGCCTTCGGCACGGCCGACGTCGACGGCGACGCGGCGGCCATCCGCGACAAGGGCGTCCGGGTCCTCTACGACGAGCCCAGGACCGGTTCGATGGGCTCGCGGATCACCTTCCTGCACCCCAAGGACTGCCACGGCGTGCTCACCGAACTCGTCACCGCCGCGCCCTCCTCCGCGACGGACCACTGACCTTCACGTTCCCCGGCCGGTAGAGTGCAGCTTCGGCCGGGGTACGGGAGTGGGGCTCGGTCCATACTCTGCCGATGATCTGACACCATTTCTTCGGAAGGGTCGGCTCCAAAGGGTGCGAGACCGGTACGACGTGACGTGTACGGGACGACCGCCGCAGGACCGGAGCCGGCCGCCACCATGACCAGGGGACGGATGGGACCGCGCAGTGCGGGGCAACGAACGCCAGGAGCGTAAGTGGGCTGAGGCCGACCACCTCTCGCAGTTCGAAGCCGAGATGGAGCGGCTGAAGACCGAGCGGGACAAGGCCGTCCAGCACGCCGACGACCTCGGCTACCAGGTCGAGGTGCTGCGCGCCAAGCTGCACGAGGCGCGCCGCAACCTCGCGACTCGCCCTGCCTACGACAACCTCAGCCACCAGGCCGAACAACTGCTGCGCAATGCGCAGATCCAGGCCGACCAGCTGCGCTCGGACGCCGAGCGGGAGCTGCGTGAGGCGCGGGCGCAGACCCAGCGGCTGCTCCAGGAGCAGGCCGAGCGGCAGGCCCGGCTGGAGGGCGAGCTGCACGCCGAGGCGGTCGCCCGCCGCCAGCGCCTCGACGAGGAGCTCAACGAGCGCCGGCAGACCGTCGAATCGCACGTCAACGAGAACGTCGCCTGGGCGGAACAGCTGCGCGCCCGTACCGAGTCGCAGGCCCGCCGGCTGCTGGAGGAGTCCCGGGCGGAGGCCGAGCAGGCGCTGGCGGCCGCGCGGACCGAGGCGCAGCGGCTGGCCGAGCAGGCCCGCCAGCGACTCGGCACGGAGGCCGAAGAGGCCCGTACCGAAGCGGAATCCCTGCTGCGCCGGGCGCGCACGGACGCCGAGCGGCTACTGAACGCCGCCTCCAACCAGGCCCAGGAGGCCACCGATCAGGCCGAGCAGCTGCGCGCCTCGGCCGGCACCGAGTCCGAGGAGGCGCGCCGGCAGGCCGCGGAGCTGACCCGCGCCGCCGAGACCCGGGTCCAGGAGGCGGACGCCGCGCTGCGCGAGGCGCGCTCCGAGGCGGAGAAGCTGGTCGAGGAGGCGCAGCAGAGCGCCACCAAGCGGCTGTCGGCGGCCGAGTCGGAGAACGAACAGCGCACCCGTACCGCCAAGGCGGAGATCGCCCGGCTGGTCGGCGAGGCCACCAAGGAGGCCGAGGCGCTCAAGGCGGAGGCCGAGCAGCTGCGGGCCGACGCCCGCACGGAGGCCGAACGGCTGGTCTCCGAGGCGCAGGAGTCCGCCCGGTCGAGGGCGGCCGAGGACTCCGCGGCACAGCTGGCGAAGGCGGCGCGTACCGCCGAGGAGGTGCTGACCAAGGCGTCGGAGGACGCCAAGGCCACCACCAAGGCGGCGGCCGAGGAGGCCGAGCGGCTGCGCCGGGAGGTCGAGGCCGAGGCGGACCGGCTGCGCGAGGAGGCGCACGACACCGCGGCGCAGCTCAAGGGCGCGGCGAAGGACGACACCAAGGAGTACCGCGCCAAGACCGTCGAACTCCAGGAGGAGGCACGGCGGCTGCGCGGCGAGGCCGAGCAGTTGCGCGCGGACGCGGTCGCCGAGGGCGAGCGGATCCGCAGCGAGGCCCGCCGGGAGGCGGTGCAGCAGATCGAGGAGGCGGCCGGGACCGCCGAGGAGCTGCTGGTCAAGGCCAAGTCCGATGCCGAGGAGACCCGTTCGGGTGCGGTTTCGGAGAGCGAGCGGGTGCGCACCGAGGCCATCGAGCGGGCCTCGGCGCTGCGTCGGCAGGCCGAAGAGGCGCTGGAGCGGTCCCGCAAGGAAGCCGAACAGCTGCTGACCGAGGGCGCCGAGGCCGCCGAGTTGGTCACCACCGAGGCCGAGCAGGCCGCCGCGCGGCTGCGTGCGGAGGCCGAGGAGGCCGCGGAGGAGCGTCGCGCCGAGGCGCGGGCGGAGCTGGACCGGCTGCGCGGCGAGGCGGAGACCAGGGTCACCGCGGCCGAGGAGTCGCTGCGCGAGGCCCGCGCGGAGGCGGAGCGGCTGCGCCGGGAGACCCAGGAGGAGGCGGCCCGGCTCAAGGCCGAGGCCACCGAGCGGCGCCGGGCGCTCCAGCAGGAGGCCGAGGAGGAGGCCGAGCGGCTCCGTGCGGAGGCGTCGGCGGATGCCTCGACGGCCCGTTCCGAGGGCGAGTCGGTCGCGGTACGGCTGCGCGGTGAGGCGGCGGCCGAGGCGGAGCGGCTGAAGACGGAGGCGCAGGAGACCGCCGACCGGGTGCGCGCGGAGGCGGCGGCCGCCGCGGAGCGCACGGGTACCGAGGCCGCGCAGGCGTTGGCCGAGGCCCAGGAGGAGGCCGCGCGGCGGCGCCGGGAGGCCGAGCAGCTGCTGGGCGAGGCCCGCGAGGAGGCCCACCAGGAGCGCACCTCGGCGCGCGAGCAGAGCGACGAGCTGCTGGCCTCTGCCCGTACGCGGGTGAGCGAGGCGCAGACCGAGGCCGAGCGGCTGGTCGAGGAGGCGGACCGGCGCGCCGGCGAGCTGGTGGCGGCGGCCGAGCAGACCGCGCAACAGGTCCGGGACTCGGTCGCGGGGCTGCACGAGCAGGCCGGCGAGGAGATCGCCGGGCTGCGGTCGGCGGCCGAGCACGCGGCCGAGCGGACGAAGTCGGAGGCGCAGGAGGAGGCGGACCGGGTCCGCAAGGACGCCTACGACGAGCGGGAGCGTGCCTCGGAGGACGCGGCGCGGATCCGGCGCGAGGCGCAGGAGGCGTCGCAGGCCGCGAACTCCCTTGCCGAGCGGACGGTTTCGGAGGCCATCGAGGAGGCGGAGCGGCTGCGCAACGAGGCGGCCGGGCTGCTGGACGAGGCGCGCCGGGACGCCAACGGGGCGCGGACCGAGGCCGCCGAGCAGGCCGACCGGCTGGTGTCGGAGGCGACCGCCCAGGCCGACAAGCTGGTCACGGACGCCACGGCGAAGGCGCAGCAGCTGCGGACGGACGCCTCCGATGCGCTGGCGTCCGCCGAGCAGGACGCGGCCCGGAGCCGTGCCGAGGCGCGCGACGACGCCAACCGCATGCGTTCGGACGCCGCGGAGCAGGCCGACCGGTTGGTCTCCGAGGCCCGCGCGGAGGCCGAACGGATCGTCAACGAGGCCACCGAGCTGACCTCCTCGGCGCAGGACGACGCGGACCGTACGGTCGCCGAGGGCCGGGAGACCGCCGAGCGGCTGCGCGCCGAGGGCGAGCAGCAGGCCCGGGCGCTGATGTCGGAGGCCACCGACGCCGCCGAGCGGCTGCGGGCCGAGGCGGCCGAGGTGCTGGAGAGCGCGCGCAAGGACGCCGAGCAGACCAGCGACGAGGCGCGCACGGCGGCCAACAAGACCCGTTCGGACGCCGCTCAGCAGGCCGACGAGCTGGTCTCGGAGGCCGCGACCGAGGCGGAGCGGCTGCGCAACGAGGCGGCCGAGACCACCACGGAGGCCGAGCGGGAGGCGGACCGCACCCGGGCCGACGCCCGCGAGCAGGCGGACCGGATGATCGCGAAGGCCACCGCGGAGGCGGACCGGCTGCGGGCCGAGGCGGCCGAGACGGTCACCGCCGCACAGGAGCACGCGGGCCGCACCCGCAACGAGTCCTCGAAGATCAAGGAGGACGCCGAGGCCGCCGCCGAGCGGACCCGTACCGACGCCCAGGAGGAGACGGACCGGCTGCTGGACGAGGCCCGCAAGGACGCCGCCAAGCGCCGCGGGGACGCCGCGGAGCAGGCCGACCAGCTCATCGCCAAGGCCCAGGAGGAGGCCCTCAAGGCGGCCACCAACGCCGAGGAGCAGGCCGACACGATGGTCGGGGCGGCCCGCAAGGAGGCCGATCGGATCGTCGCGGAGGCCACCGCCGACGGCAACGCCCGGGTCGAGAAGGCCCGTACGGACGCGAACTCGCTGCTGGAGGAGGCCCGTGGGGACGCCACCGCCATCCGGGAGCGCGCCGAGGAGCTGCGCCAGCGCATCGAGTCCGAGGTCGAGGAGCTGCACGAGCGGGCCCGCCGGGAGTCCGCGGAGGCGATGAAGAACGCCGGCGAGCGGGTCGACAAGCTCATCGCGCAGGCCACCGCGCAGCAGGTGGCGGCCGAGGAGAAGGCCGACCGGATGGTGGCGGACGCGAACAGTGAGGCGAGCAAGGTTCGGATCGCGGCGGTCAAGAAGGCCGAGGGCCTGATCAAGGAGGCCGAGAACAAGAAGGCCGAGGCGGTGCGCGACGCGGAGCGGAAGCGCGGCGAGGCCGAGGCGGAGGCCGCCCGGATCGTGGAGGAGGGCAAGAGGGAGCTGGAGGTCCTGGTGCGCAGGCGGGAGGACATCAACACCGAAATCTCCCGCGTTCAGGACGTTCTGGAAGCCCTGGAATCGTTCGAGGCACCCGGTGGGGGCGCAGAAGGCAAGACCAACGGGGTGAAAGCGGGCGCGGGAGCCGGTGCAACTCGTTCGAGTGGCAAGTCCTCTGAAGGGTAGCCACTCAAATGAGGGGTCATTCTCCAGATCAAACGGGCAATGACTCGATGACACGCCGTTATGACCCCTAGGATTCTCCTTATCACCTCACCGGTCTCTTCGACAGGAACCCCATGAGCGACACTTCCTCCCCCTTCGGCTTCGAGCTCGTGCGGCGTGGGTACGACCGCGGTCAGGTGGACGACCGCATCACGAAGCTCGTCGCCGACCGCGACAGCGCGCTGGCCCGCATCACGTCGCTGGAAAAGCGGATCGAGGAGCTGCACCTCGAAACGCAGAACGCCCAGGCGCAGGTCAATGACGCCGAACCGTCCTACGCAGGCCTCGGAGCGCGGGTCGAGAAGATCCTCCGGCTCGCCGAGGAGGAGGCCAAGGACCTGCGTGAGGAGGCCCGCCGGGCCGCCGAGCAGCACCGTGAGCTGGCCGAGTCGGCCGCCCAGCAGGTCCGCAACGACGCGGAGACGTTCGCCGCCGAGCGCAAGGCGAAGGCGGAGGACGAGGGCGCCCGGATCGTCGAGAAGGCCAAGGGCGAGGCGTCCACGCTGCGGGCCGAGGCCCAGAAGGACGCGCAGTCCAAGCGTGAGGAGGCGGACTCCCTCTTCGAGGAGACCCGTGCCAAGGCCGCCCAGGCCGCCGCCGACTTCGAGACCAACCTCGCCAAGCGCCGCGAGCAGTCCGAGCGCGACCTCGCCTCCCGCCAGGCCAAGGCCGAGAAGCGGCTCGCGGAGATCGAGCACCGCGCCGAGCAGCTCCGCCTGGAGGCCGAGAAGCTGCGTACGGACGCCGAGCGCCGGGCCCGCCAGACGGTGGAGACCGCGCAGCGCCAGGCCGAGGACATCGTGGCGGACGCCAACGCCAAGGCGGATCGTATCCGCAGCGAATCCGAGCGCGAGCTGGCGGCACTGACCAACCGTCGCGACTCGATCAACGCGCAGCTGACCAACGTCCGCGAGATGCTGGCGACGCTGACCGGCGCGGCGGTGGCTGCGGCCGGCGCCCCCGGCGACGAGGAGACCATCTCCCGCGGCGTCCCGGCCCAGCAGACCCGCTGAGCCGTCGGAAGGTTTCACCTCCGTACGACCGCGCCCCCGTACCGCACTCCGCGGCGGTACGGGGGCGCGGTCGTACGGAGGTCAACCGGGCGGCCCCGCCCCGGTGGCACGGCCCATGGCCCGCACCTAGCGTGCCGTACATGATCGAGCTCGACGGTCTGACCAAGCATTACGGCGACAAGGTCGCCGTCGACCACCTCACCTTCACGGTGCGGCCCGGCATCGTCACCGGCTTCCTCGGCCCCAACGGCGCGGGCAAGTCGACGACCATGCGGATGATGCTCGACCTGGACAACCCGACCTCCGGAACGGTCCGGATCAACGGCCGGCACTACCACCAGTTGCACGACCCGCTCCGGTGCGTCGGCGCACTGCTGGAGGCGAAGGCGGTGCACGGCGGACGGACCGCCGCCAACCACCTCCTCTGCCTGGCGCAGAGCAACGGCATCCCGCACGGCCGGGTCGCCGAGGTCCTGCACACCGTGGGGCTCACCGCGGTCGCCCGGAAACGCGCCAAGGGCTTCTCCCTCGGCATGAGCCAGCGGCTCGGCATCGCCGCCGCCCTCCTCGGCGACCCCCAGGTCCTGCTCTTCGACGAGCCGGTCAACGGCCTCGACCCCGAAGGCATCCACTGGATCCGCAACCTGATGCGGAACCTGGCCGCCCAGGGACGTACCGTCTTCGTCTCCTCCCACCTGATGAGCGAGATGGCGCTGACCGCCGACCACCTGGTGGTGATCGGTCAGGGCCGGCTGATGGCGGACACGTCGATGAAGGACTTCATCCACCGGAACTCGCGGTCGTACGTCCGGATGCGCTCCCCCGAGCAGGAGAAGCTGCGCGACGCGCTGAGCGGAGAGGGCATCCACGCGGTGGCGGTCGGCAACGGATCGTTGGAGATCGACGGGGTGTCCGCGGAGCGCCTGGGCGAACTGGCCGCGGCCCATGACCTGGTCCTGCACGAGCTGAGCCCCCAGCAGGCCTCCCTGGAGGAGGCGTTCATGCGGCTGACGGCGGGGTCCGTGGAGTACCACGCGCACGACGACGACACCGTACCGGCACGGCCCGGTCCCGCCCCGAACGGCCGCCCCCGCCAGGCACCGCCGCCGACCGGGGCGCGACCGGGCGAGCCGCAGCCGACCGGCTGGGGCACGGACTGGCAGAGGAAGAAGGGCTGACGGATGGCGGTGGTCGGGCAGGTCATTCGGTCGGAGTGGACCAAGATCAGGTCGGTGCGATCGACGGTGTGGACACTGGGCGTCGCCGTCGTGGTCACCATCGGGTTGGGTGTGCTGATCTGCATCCTGGCTCGCAAGGACTTCGGCTCGATGCCGGCCAGCGAGCGGCTGTCGTTCGACGCCACGAACATCAGCTTCGCCGGGATGGGCCTGGGCCAACTCGCGATGATCGTCTTCGGGGTGCTGGTGGTCTCCAACGAGTACAGCACCGGCATGATCCGCGCCTCGCTCGCCGCCGTACCGCAGCGCGGCACCTTCCTCTTCTGCAAACTCGCGGTGGCCACCGCCCTGGTATTCGTCGTCGGACTGGCGACCAGCTTCCTCACCTTCTTCACCGGACAGGCGGCCCTCGGCGACCTCCGCGTCTACCTCGGCGACCCCGGCGTACTGCGTGCCGTGATCGGCGGCGGCCTCTACATGACCCTGATCGCACTCTTCTCGATGGCCGTCGCCACGATGCTGCGCAGCCCGATGCTCTCGCTGGGCATCCTGATGCCGTTCTTCTTCCTGATCTCCAACATCCTCGGCAACGTCTCGGCGACCAGGAAGATCGGCCGCTACCTGCCGGACCAGGCGGGCTCGAAGATCATGCAGGTGGTCCCCCGGGCCAGCGACGACGTGCCGTACGGACCGTGGGGCGGGCTGGCGATCATGATCGCTTGGACGGTGGTGGCGTTGGTGGGGGGGTATGTGGTTTTGCGGCGCCACGATGCGTAGCGCTGCGCTTGGCTGGCTTCCCACGTTGTTGGCTGTCCCGCCGTGGGGGTTTCTCGCCGTTGCGCCTGCGGCGGGCGTGGGTTGTCGGGTGCGGTGACGGTCCTCCGGGGCAGGGTTTCCGGACTGCTTCGCTTTACGTCCGGAAACCCTGCCCCTCCGGCCCGTCACCTCCCGTGAGTGGGAGGGAAAACGGTCGTGGGGGTGCAGACGGGTGGTCCGAGCCGGGGATTGGAGGGAACCGTCAACCGGGCGATAGCCTCCTAATCCTCACGGGGGTACGACGGCGGCGCCTCTGCCCCGAAACTTTTCGCGAGGGGCGGAGAATGATCGAGGCAGTCGGCCTGACGAAGCGCTACGGCGCCAAGACGGCCGTGTACAACCTGTCGTTCCAAGTGCGGCCCGGCACAGTGACCGGCTTTCTGGGGCCCAACGGTTCCGGCAAGTCGACGACCATGCGCATGATCCTGGGCCTGGACACACCGACGTCGGGGCACGCGACCATCGCCGGGCGGCCGTTCCGCAGCTCGCCCAACGCGCCCCGCCAGGTCGGTGCCCTGCTCGACGCCAAGGCCGTGCACGGCGGGCGCAGCGCGCGCAACCACCTGCTGTGCCTGGCGCAGCTCTCCGGCATCCCGGCCCGCCGGGTCGACGAGGTGCTCGGTGTGGTCGGTCTACAGGACGTCGCCGGCCGGCGCTCCAAGGGCTTCTCGCTCGGTATGGGCCAGCGCCTGGGCATCGCCGCGGCGCTGCTCGGCGACCCGCAGGTGCTGCTCTTCGACGAGCCGGTCAACGGCCTCGACCCGGAGGGCATCCTCTGGGTGCGCAATCTGATGAAGCAGCTGGCGGCCGAGGGGCGTACGGTCTTCGTCTCCTCGCACCTGATGAGTGAAATGGCGCTCACCGCCGAGCACTTGATCGTGATCGGCCGTGGCCAGCTGCTGGCCGACATGCCGGTCAAGGACTTCATCTCGGCCAACTCCGCCGATTTCGCCCGGGTCCGTACCCCGGACACCGAGCCCGAGCAGCGCGAGAAGCTGACCGCCGCGATCGCCGAGGCGGGCGGACAGGTGGCGCCGGAGGAGGACGGTGCGCTGCGGGTGACCGGGCTGCCGCTCCCCCGCATCAGCGACCTCGCGCACCAGGCCGACGTCCGGCTGTGGGAGCTGTCGCCGCACCAGGCGTCGCTGGAAGAGGCGTACATGCGGATGACGCAGGCCGCCGTGGACTACCGCTCGACCGCCGACCCCCGGGCCGGCTTGCAGCAGGCCCCCGCCGGGTACGCGCCGCAGGGGTACGGCGCGGGGTACGCGGGCGGTCAGCCCGGCGTTCCCGGCCAGGTCCCGGCCGGTGTGCCCGCCCAGGGGCAGCCGAACCCGTATGCGCAGCCGGCTCCGGGGGCGGGCTATCCGCCGCCCGCGCAGGGCCACCCGTACGGGGCACCTGCGCCGTACGGTGCGCCGAACCCGTACGGGCAGCAGCCCGCCGCGCCGATGCAGCCCGCGCCTTCCGCCGCCCCCGTCGACTCTTCCACGCCGCAGATCGAGGACGCCCGATGACCAGCCCTCAGCAGCCGCAGCCTGAGCGCGGACCGCACGACACCGGCGCCCAGCCGATGCCGTCGGCCGCACCGCCCATGCCGCCGACCGCGCCGGCACAGCAGCCCGGCGAGCAGCCGGTGCCCGCCCAGGAGGGCGGCACGATGATGCTCCAGGCCCAGGGACCGGCCGCGGCAGCGCAGCAGCCGCCGGCCCCGGCCCCCGCCCAGGCACCGGCACCGGCACCGGCACCGGCCAGGGAAGCCGGCACGATGATGCTCCAGGCCCAGCCGATGCCCGAGCCGCAGCCGCTCGCGGCGCACGGTCCGGGCAAGGACGCCGGCACGATGATGCTCCAGGCGCCGGTGCCGGCCGCCGCGGTAGCACAGCAGCCGCCCGCCCAGGCTCCCGTTCCGCCGCAGCCGGGCCCGATCAGCATGGGTGGTGCCGGCGGTTACGTATCGCCCATCCCGGTGCGCCCCACCCACCTCGGCCATGCGCTGACCTCCGAGTGGACGAAGATCCGCTCGGTGCGCTCGACGATCTGGACGCTGGGCGTGATGGCCGTCCTCGTCCTCGGCATCGGCACGCTGGTCGCCACGGGCGTGTCGAGCAGCGACACCATCGGCCGGGTTTCGCCGCTGTTCTTCGGGTTCTTCGGGATGCTGCTGGGCATCCTCTGCGTGCTGCCGCTCGGTGTGCTGGTGACGTCCTCCGAGTACGGCACCGGCATGATCCGTACGACGCTGACCGCCTGCCCCGCCCGGGGCAGGGTGCTGGCGGCCAAGGCGATCGTGTTCCTCGCGCTGACCTTCGTCGTCACCACCGTCGTCGCCGGGCTCGTCGCGGTCACCGACAACGGCATGCTCGGCGACCTCAGCACGGCGGAGGTCGGCGCCGGCGAGTGGCTGAAGTCGACCGTGGGGATCGGCCTCTACGTCTCGTTCCTGGGGCTGCTGGCGCTCGCCGTCGGCTCGCTGATCCGGCACTCCGCGGGCGCGATCACGATCATGATCGGTGTCGTCCTGCTGCCGTTCGTGCTGTCGATGTTCATGCTCACCGAGAGCCTGGACGACCTGCGGAACTTCCTGCTCGGCTACTCGATCCCCAACCAGCTCACGGTGATGTACGGCAACAAGTTCCCGTTCGTGGAGGGCGGCCCGTCCGGCTGGCAGCCGCTGTGGGTCGTGATGGGGCTCGCCGCCCTCGCCCTCGGCGGTGCCTACGCCGCGATGCGGCAGCGCGACGTGTAGACGCTCAGTACCTGGGTGCATTGCGGGACCGCTGGAGCCGTACGCTCCGGCGGTCCCGTGCGTTCCAGCACGCCTTGTGCCAGTGCCGGCGGTCATCCACCCCACCGTGCTGCGGCCAGGCGACGACATGCGGGACCCCCGGCGGGATCTCCTGGTCGCAGCCGGGGCAGCGGTAGTGCTTGGCCGCGCCGCCGCCCCCGACCTGCCGCACGACCCAGTCCTCGCCGCGCCACTCCGCGGTCTGTTCCAGGCCGTAGCGGCTGCCGCCCGTGCGGTCGACGGGCTTCTCACCGCGCTGGCGGTTTCGACGCGGGGACACAGAACACCTCGGGATGCGTACGGGGTCACAGGCCGTCACCAGCGTACGCGGCGCGCCCGAGGGGAAGCGCCGCTCGGCCAGATCCTGCGATCATCGGGAAATTTCGCAGCAGGCCGTGCCCTTGGCACGTGTCGACCGTTGTTGCCTATGAAGGGGAGTCGCGTCGGCTGCGAGGAGGCAGAAGAGCGATGCGCGTTGGGGCTTTCATCCTGGCCGCTCAATTCCCCGGTCAGGGACAGGGGGAGGCACTGCACCGCGCGGTGCGCGCCGCGGAGGTCGCGGAGGAGGCCGGGCTCGCCGATGTCTGGTTGGCGGAGCACCACTTCGTACCGTACGGCGTCTGCCCGAATGCGGCCACACTGGCCGCGCTGCTGCTGGGCCGCACCCGCCGGATCGGGGTCGGCACGGCGGTGAGCGTGCTGCCCACCCAACACCCCGTGGCGCTCGGCGAGCAGGCGGCACTGCTGCACCTCACCTCCAACGGGCGGTTCACGCTGGGGGTCGGCCGGGGCGGTCCCTGGGTGGACCTGGAGGTCTTCGGCTCCGGACTCGCCGCTTACGAGCACGGCTTCCCCGAATCGCTCGATCTGCTGCTCCGCTGGCTGCGTGAGCCGCGGGTCGGCGCACAGGGCGAGCGCTACGCGTTCCGGGAGGTGGCGGTGGTGCCGCGACCGGACCAGGCGCTGGGCGATCCGGACGATCCGTGCGCCGGCCCCCCGGGTCCGCCGGTGGTGGTGGCCTGTACGTCGCCCTCGTCCGTGCGGATCGCCGCCGAGCGCGGGCTGCCGATGCTGCTGGGCATGCACTGCGGTGACGAGGAGAAGGCGGAGATGGTCGCGCTGTGGCGGACGGCCGCCCGTGAGGCCGGCCGGGACGGCGACGAGATCGCCTCGGCCGGACATGTCTCGGCGGGCCTGGTGCAGATCGGGGACGACCGCGCCGGCGCCACGGAGACCCTGGCGAAGGCGATGCCCGGCTGGCTGCGGCAGGGCCTGGGCGCGCATGTGACGGTCGACGGCCGCTATCGCGCCATGCGCGATCCGGTGGCCTATACGGAGCTGTTGTGCGGGCTGCATCCCGTCGGCCCGCCGCAGCGTTGCGTGGACAGGCTGGCGGCGAGCGCGGAGCGTACCGGCATCACCCGCTTCGCGCTGCTGGTCGAGGGCTCCGGCGATCTCGCGGCGACGGAGGAGAACGTCCGCCGGTTGGGCACGGAGGTCCTGCCGCAGCTGGGGTGATCGCGCCCGGTGCGGCGGGCGGGGTGCGGGTACCCCGGTCGTGCGGTGGCGTGTGCGGTGCCGTGGTGTGCTGCCGCTGGCGCACCGTCGCGGAGCGCGCCCAACTCCCCGATACGCAGCGGCAGCAACTTCGTTCAGCAGTCGCGGAGTTCGGGCGACTGGTTCAGCAGCTGGCCCCGGATCGAGGTGAATCTGGCCAGGCGGTCGTCCACCGCCGGGTCGAGCGGGAAGACCGCGACCCGGTGGCAGTTCTGGAAGGCGAGCCGCACACCGAAGTGGCGCTCCAGGGAACCACGAATGGCGTCACTCGCCAGCGCACGCAGCAGCTGGCCGCGCGCCTGCTCGTCCGGCGGCGGCGTCTGATTGTCGGCGAACTCTCCGCCGTCCACCTTCAGCTGTGCCACCAGAGAGCTGATCATCCCCCATGCGTAGGGCAGGGAGTTCCGGACGCAGTCGACAAAAGCGGCTTCGTCGACCTCGCCTCGCTCGGCCTGTTCGAGGAGGGCCGGTGAGACGTCGAGCGACATGAGGTTCTCCTCTCGCGGCCCCGCCGGGACGGACAGGGCCTAGGGACGGGACTAGGGGTTCCGCGACGGAGCGTGTTCGCCTCACAACCCCCCGCTTCAACGGTATGCCGCGCAAGAGGCCCGCACCAGGAGATTGCACATACAACCGGCCAATGGTGAGCGCCTGGGGTGCGGGGATTTCCCCCGTAAAGGCACCCCGGTCCAGGGCGAATCGCGCGGTGGGCCTCCGGTCGAGTAGCGTGGCGCACCATGCGTCTCGTCATCGCCCGCTGCTCCGTGGACTACGCGGGCCGGCTCACCGCCCATCTCCCCTCCGCCCCTCGTCTGATCCTGGTGAAGGCGGACGGCTCGGTCTCCATCCACGCCGACGACCGGGCCTACAAACCCCTGAATTGGATGTCCCCGCCCTGCACCCTCAAGGAGGGTGACGGGGACGTGTGGACGGTGGAGAACAAGGGCGGCGAGAAGCTCATCATCACCCTTGAGGAGGTCATGCACGACTCCTCGCACGAGCTCGGTGTCGACCCGGGGCTCATCAAGGACGGTGTGGAGGCCCACCTCCAGGAGCTGCTCGCTGACCGGATCGAGACCCTCGGTGAGGGCTACTCCCTGATTCGGCGTGAATACCCCACTGCCATTGGCCCGGTGGATATCTTGTGCCGGGACGCCGACAACCAGACCGTTGCCGTCGAGATCAAGCGCCGTGGCGAGATCGACGGGGTCGAGCAGCTCACCCGCTATCTCGAACTCCTCAACCGCGACCCGCACTTGGCCCCGGTGAAGGGCATCTTCGCGGCGCAGGAGATCAAGCCGCAGGCGCGGGTACTGGCCACCGACCGCGGTATCGGCTGTGTCGTACTGGACTACGACGCGCTGCGCGGCATCGAGGACGACAAGCTCCGGCTGTTCTGACCCCCGGCCAACCCGGCGGACGGCACAACGACACAGCAGTACAACGGCGCAACGGCCCGGTCATCGCTGACCGGGCCGTTGCGCCGTTGTACTGCCGGGCGTCAGGCGGTGGGGGTGCTCTCCGTGCCGGAGGGCGTGCCCGCACCCTGCGAAGGGCTGCTGGCCGCGGACGCGGAGGTGCTCTGCGACGGGTTCTGCGTCGTCGGCTTGTCCGTGGGGTCGGAGGTCGGCGTGGGGTCGGTGGGCTCGTCGGTCGGGCCGGTCGGGGTCGGGTCGGTCGGCTCGTCGGTCGGCGGGTGAGTGGGCCGGGTCGGCCGACCGGTGGGGCTGGTCGGTCGGCCGGTCGGCTCGGTCGGGTCGGCCGTGGGGTCCGTCGGCCCGGTGCTCGGGCCGGTCGGCGAACCGCTGGTGGCGGGGCCGCTGCTGGACGGGGACGGGCTGCCGGAGCGGGCCGGGGTGCCGGGCTTGGCGGTGCCGGGGTGACCGGAGGGCCGGTCGGTGCCGCCGGGCTGTTCGGCCGGCAGGTCCGGGGAGCCGCCGTCGTCCGTGGTCTGCTCGGTGCTGACCTTGTTGTCGTGGGTGTCCCCGCCGCCGGACGTGGCGCCGAGGGTGACGATGGTGCCGAGGACGGCCACCAGCAGCGCGCCGGCGCCCGCCGCCACGAGGTTGCGGCGGGTGCCGCCGACGAACGCCCGCCTGACGCCCTTGTGGGACGCCGCTGCGGCGGCCGGGACGGCCGTGGTGGCGGCGGTCTGCGCGGCGCCCGGGGTGAGGACCGTCTCCGCGGTCGAAGCGGCCCCCGTTACCCGCAGTTTGGCCGTCGACACCGCGTCGGACGAGCCGGCGCGGTCCTTCGGGGCGTCCGGTTGCCGGGCGCCGGCGGCGGCGATCTGCGGCACGGCCGTGGTGACCGCCGAGGCCGCCCGCGAACGGTCGGTGACCAACGCCAGCGCCCGGCGGCCGGCCACCGCGCCGTTGCGGTCGGACAGCACCCCGCGCAGCCCGATGGACGCCTCCAGCTCGGCGCGGGCCCGGTCGAGGCTGCCGGTGCACAGCGCCAGTACGCCCAGCTCGTGGTGGAAGTAGGCCTCCTCGGCCACCTCGCCGGCCAGCCGCGCGGCCTCCTGGCCGTGCCGCAGGCTGCGCTCCCAGGCGCTCCAGTGCAGCGCCGCGGCGAACGCCGGAGCGGCCGTACGGGCGAGCAGCACGGCCGCGCTGGCGTGCCCGCTCTCCCGGCTGGAGGTCAGCGCGCCCATCGCGGCCAGCGCCACGTCGGCCTCGGCGGCGGCCCGCTCCGGGGTGACCGAGGGGTGGCCGGCCCACCAGGCGTAGTGCTGGGCGACGGTGTGCGCCCGGGCCGCGGCGCCCTCGGCGTAGCCGGCTCCGGTCAGCTGCTCCTGGACGGTGGCGGCCAGCCGGTAGTGGCCGCCCACGGGGCTGATCAGGCCGCAGGCGAGCAGCTCGCCGAGGGCGGCGTCGGCGTGGGTGTCCTCGGTGAGGGCCGGCAGATGGGCCTGGTGCGGCAGCTCGCCGCCGAGCGCGACGGCGAGGCGCAGCGTCTCCTTGGCGGCCTCGCCGAGCCGGGAGGCGAGCAGCGGGGCGGGTGCGGCGGCCTCGCCGAGCGACGGCAGCGGCAGCTCGGGCCGGTCGCCTTCCCCGTCCCCCTCCCCCTCTGAAGCGGCGTCCGCGTCCGGCGTCCCCTGCGTCTCCTCGGGGAAGAGCCCGTATCCGTCGTCCATGGCGCCGGGCAGGCCGTGCATCCGGTCGCGCTGTCGCAGCAGGGTGGCGGCCTGCACGAACCGCAGCGGCAGCCCCTCGGACTCGAACCAGAGGTCGGCGGCCCAGGCCTCCTCGTCGTCGGTGAGCGACCGGTCCACGGCGCGCTCCAGCAGCCGTACGCAGCCGGCCCGGCCGATACCGCCGAGGAAGATCTCTTCGAGGTGCGAGCCGGCGCTGGGGGCCGCGACGTCCGGGGTCGCGGCGATCAGGAAGGCACACTCGGGGGTGGCGTCGAGCAGTTCGTCCAGCGCGGCGCCGCCGAACTCCAGGTCGTCCAGGACGACGATCGCGCCGATCTCGGCGACCATGCGCAGCAGCTCGGGCCGGTCCGGGCGGTGCCGCGGGGCCCGATACACCGCGGCGAACAGCGCGTACAGCAGGTCGGTGGCGGTGCGGTGGTAGCCGGAGAGCCGGACCACGCCGTCGGGGGCGAGGTCGGCGCAGGCGGTGGCGACGGCGTCCAGCAGCCGGGTGCGACCGGAGCCGGCGGGGCCGGTGAGGCGCACCGAGCGGCCGCGGGAGAGCAGCCGGACCAGGCGCTCGGTGTCCTCGGTGCGCTCTTCGAGCGGGGCCTCGTGGCCGGCGAAGCCGGGCGGTCCCGAGGGGAGCGGGGGCGCGGCGGCACGGGCGGCCTCGGCGCGCTCCTGCGGATCGAGCTTGTCGGGGGCGGCGGGGCGCTCTCCGGGCGGGCAGGGTTCTATCTCGCTGCCGTCGACGGGGTTGACGGTGACGAGGTAGCTGCCGGAGACCAGCCGGACGACGCGGGCCAGCCCGCCGGAGCCGCCCTGCGCGCCGCCGAACGCGGGGGCCGGGGGCTGGACGGGCTCGCCCTGCTCGCCGTACTCCTCAGGTCCCCGGTGGGTGTTCGGGTCCATGCTGCAAGCTCCCAGAGATGTGCTGTGCCGAATGCGCTCCGGCCGTCCGCACTCCGCCGGCTACGGCGGGTCGCCCTCAGCCGTCGCGTCTGGTCCGGTGCCCGCCGCGGATGATGGCATACGGGCGGGAACCGAACCTTAGACCTGGGGAGCGGGGCGTCGCACCGGCGGGGGCGGGTGCTGACCGGAACTTCCTTGATTGGCCGGAATCACGTGGTTTACGACATTTCCAGCGGCCCGGCCGACCCCACCGGGTGACCATGGTCGCATCGTTCCCGCTGCGACCAGGGGACACCCCGGTCCCGTGCACGGCCTTGGGGCGGCCGCAGCCCGTGTCTCACACGCGAGGAAGCGATTCCGCTTCGATACCGCCCTCGATGGCGAGGATGCGGTGGAGCCGGGTGGCGACCAGCAGGCGCTGCATCTGGGGCGGCACGCCGCGCAGCACCAGCCTGCGGTTGACCCGGCCGGCCCGGCGATGTGCGCCCATGATCACGCCGAGGCCGGTGGCGTCCCAGGAATCCAGCTCGGTCAGGTCCAGCACCAGATCGCCCCGACCGGAGTCGACGGCGGTGTGCAGGGCCGTGCGGGCGTCCGCCGCGCTGCGGACGTCGAGGCGGCCCTCGACGACCAGCTCGGCGTGGTCGCCCCTGATGTGCATATGCGCTCCCCTGTGTCATGGGTTCGTGCATGGACGTCTACAGATCTGACTGCCTCTCATGCGGCGAAGTTGCCGCCTGTAAGCGAACCGACACCGCATTTCACCCCGCAGGGTGATCCGTTCGGGCCTATCGCCCCTGACGCGGTATCAGTGCTCGTAGAACCCTTGCCCACTCTTGCGTCCGATATCGCCCGCGTCGACCATGCGCCGCATGATCTCCGGCGGCGCGAACTTCTCGTCCTGGGACTCGGTGTAGATGTTGTCGGTGGCGTGCAGCAGGATGTCGATGCCCGTCAGGTCGGCGGTGGCCAGCGGTCCCATCGCGTGGCCGAAGCCCAACTTGCAGGCGGTGTCGATGTCCTCGGCGCTGGCCACACCGGACTCGTAGAGCTTGGCGGCCTCGACGACCAGCGCCGAGATCAGCCGGGTGGTGACGAAGCCGGCCACGTCGCGGTTGACGACGACGCAGGTCTTGCCGACGGACTCGGCGAACTCCCGGGCCGTGGCGAGGGTTTCGTCACTCGTCTTGTAGCCGCGGACCAGCTCGCACAGCTGCATCATCGGCACCGGCGAGAAGAAGTGCGTGCCCACCACCCGCTCGGGACGGGAGGTGGCCGCGGCGATCTTGGTGATCGGGATGGCGGAGGTGTTGGAGGCCAGCACCGCCTCGTCCTTGACGAGCTTGTCCAGCGCCTGGAAGATCTCCCGCTTGACCTCGATCCGCTCGAAGACCGCCTCGACGACGATGTCGGCGTCGGCCGCGGCCTCCAGGTCGGTCGTGGTGGTGATGCGGGCCAGCGCCTGCTCGGCGTCGGACGCCGCCAGCTTCCCCTTGGAGACGAACTTCTCGTACGAGGCCTCGATGCCGCCCTTCCCCCGGGCCAGCGCCTCGTCCGTCACATCGCGGAGGACCACGTCCCAGCCCGCCTGGGCGGAGACCTGCGCGATGCCGGACCCCATCAGTCCGGCTCCGATGACGGCGAGCTTCTTTGCCACTGCTGTCCCCTCACACCCTGTGCATTTGAACGTCCGTTGGTCTTCGGGTGACGTTAGCGGTCGTTGGCGATCCTTTGGTGGGTAAGAGATGCGCGTCACTTCTCAAATGACGGACATCACACCCATGGGCCGCCGGACGTCAGCGCCCCGCCCTCAGCCGGCCGGTCGTACGGCGTAGTTGAGGACCCTCCCGCCGAGCAGTCCCTCCGCCTCGTCCAGCAGGACGAGGGCCGCACGGGAGACCTCGGCGGGCTTGCGGCCGGCGATCATCTCCTGGGCGAGGGCGGTCATCAAGGCCTGGTGGGCCCAGTTGATCTGGCCGCCCATCAGCCCGGGCGCCGGGGCGTCGTCCGCGGCGCCGGATCTCCTCCCGGAGGGTGGCCTCCAGGTTCCCTTACCGCTCCCGCTGCACATGCCACAGGCGGGCCCGGAGGGTCGGCGAGCCCTGGACGACCTCACAGAGAAGTGTCGGCGAGCCGTGGACGACCTTCATAAAACGGTCGTAGCCCTCGATGAGGCCCACCCGGGGCGAACACCTCCTCGGCCCTGCTCCACGGCGTCCTGGTGGCGGTCGCCTTCCACGCGCTCGCCGTGACGTTCGGCACGCGCCTTCCGGAAGGCCGCGGCGTAGGCTCGGCCCCATGGTGAATCTGACGCGCATCTACACCCGTACGGGTGACAAGGGCACCACCGCGCTGGGCGATATGAGCCGTACCGCGAAGACCGATTCGCGGATCGCCGCGTACGCGGACGCCAACGAGGCCAATGCGGCGATCGGCGTGGCCCTGGCGCTCGGCTCGCTGCCGGAGGAGGTCGCCGCGGTGCTGCTGCGGGTGCAGAACGACCTCTTCGACGTCGGCGCGGACCTGTCCACGCCGGTGGTGGAGAACCCGGAGTTCCCGCCGCTGCGCGTCGAGCAGAGCTACATCGACAAACTGGAGGCCGACTGCGACCGGTTCCTCGCGGAGCTGGAGAAACTGCGCAGCTTCATCCTCCCCGGCGGCACCCCCGGTGCGGCCCTGCTCCACCAGGCCTGCACGGTCGTCCGCCGCGCCGAGCGCTCCACCTGGGCCGCCTTCGAGGAGCACGGCGAGACGATGAACCCGCTCACCGCCACCTACCTCAACCGCCTCTCCGACCTGCTCTTCATCCTCGCCAGGACCGCGAACAAGGACGTCGGCGACGTGCTGTGGGTACCGGGCGGGGAGCGCTGACCCGGGACGGACCGGCGCCCGACCGGGGAACCGGGCGGGCGCTACGGGCGGGACTCAGCGGAGGCTGCCGGGTCGGGCCGGCTCCTCCACGGTGGTGGTCCGCCCCCGGTCCGGGTCCTTCTTCTGCCAGATGAGGTAGGACACCGCGATCACACCGTGGATGATCAGGATCTTCAGCGAGGTGCCCTGCCAGCCGCGCAGCGAGGCGGTGTCGCCGTCGTCGCCGACGTACCAGATCGCGATTTGCAGCAGCGCGGCCGAGACGGCCACCCACAGCACCGTGCGCAGCCAGAGCATCCCCTCGTGCTTGGCGCGGGCCATGCCGTAGCGCGGCGGCTTGACCGGTGGCGGGCCGCCCGCGAAGCGGTGGGAGAAGTGCCCGTCGACCCAGGTGATCGTGTAGTGGCCGTAGGCGACGGTGTAGCCGATGTAGAGGGCCGCCAGGCCGTGTTTCCAGTCCGCGGAGGCGCCGTTCTTGAGGTCGATCGCGGTGACGATCAGCAGCACCAGCTCCAGCACCGGTTCCATCAGCAGCACCGCCGCTCCGGTGCGCGGCATCCGTGCCAGGTAGCGCAACCCGAGGCCGGCCGCCAGCAGCACCCAGAAGCCGACCTCGCAGGCGATGATCAGCGTGACGACCACGACTGTCTCCTTTCAGGACCCTCCATCGAACACCTCCAGGCTCCCAGCCGATATCGCCCGGAACGTCGTCGCACGTGACGATCCGGCACTGCATCTTTTGATGTAGCCCGCGCCGTGCGCGGATGACGTGGACGTGGACGCAGCAGGGCCCGGCGCCGTGTTTGATGGAGGGGTGACCGCCAGATCCCTCGCCGCCGTCGGCCGGCCGCATCGACTCGATGTGCTCATCGCGGGTGGCGGGCTGCTCTGCGGGCTGCTGCTCTGGTCGTTGGATCTGCACGGCGGACCCCCGCAGCTGGGGTTACCGCCCTCGCTGACGCTGGTCTCGCT
This sequence comes from Streptomyces sp. NPDC048506, assembly GCF_040651315.1. Classification (NCBI taxonomy): domain Bacteria; kingdom Bacillati; phylum Actinomycetota; class Actinomycetes; order Kitasatosporales; family Streptomycetaceae; genus Streptomyces; species Streptomyces sp. NPDC048506. The sequence goes on along the minus strand of NZ_JBEZIX010000021.1, from coordinate 32,301 downwards.
CACCGCGATGTCGGGCGCGGAGCTGCTGCGCCGTACGGCCCCGATGACGGCGCTGGCCGTCGCGGTGCCGGCGCTGGCGCTGGACATCTGCGCCGGCACGCTCGTCGCCACCGTCCTGATGTTCACCGACGTGCTCTATGCGGCGGTGCTCTACGGCCCGGCCGGCGCGGCCCGACGGATCCCGCTGCACTCGGTCCTGGTCACGGTCGTGGCTGCCATCGCGCTCACCGCGCTCTGGCAGAACCCGCAGGTGGTGATGGCCGTCATCGGCATCGCCCTGATCACCATCGCCCCCGCCTGGACCGGCATCATCACCCGCAACCACCGCGACGCCGCGCAGTCCGCCCGGCTGCGGGCCGAACAGATCGCGCTGCTGGCCGAGATGGACCGCGCCCAGGCGGTGGCCGGCGAGCGCGCCCGCATGGCCCGCGAGCTGCACGACATGGTCGCCAACCACCTGTCCGCCATCGCCATCCACGCCACCGCCGCACAGTCCATCGACGACCCGGCGGCGACCCGCGAGGCGCTCGGGGTGATCCGCGAGAACAGCGTGCAGGGGCTGGCCGAAATGCGCCATCTCATCGGGCTGTTGCGGGACCCGAAGGCGACGGAGTACGCGGAGGAGCCCGCCGCGACCCCCAGTCTGGCCGGGCTGGACGCGCTGATCACCCAGGCCCGGACGAACGGCGGCAGCAGCGGACTGACCTTCGTCCTGGACGACGCCCGGGGCCCGGAGGGGCCGGCGGACGAGCCCGGCCCGGCGTCCCCGGCCGAGCTCGCCGCGTACCGCATCGTCCAGGAATCCCTGACCAATGCGCTCAAGCACGCCGCACCGGGCGAGGTGCGGGTGCGCCTCGCCCATGAGCGCGGTGGCGCGCTCACCGTCACCGTCCGCAGCCCGTACGCCGACCGGCCCGGCCCCCGGGCCCCCGGCTCCGGCACCGGCCTGGTCGGCATGCGGGAGCGGATCGCCCTGCTGGGCGGGGCATTCGAGGCCGGTCCGGAGAGCGGGCCGGCCGGCAGAGTCTGGCTGGTGCGGGCAGCGCTGCCCGCGGCCGAGGAGGAAGAGCAACGATGACAGGCGCCGACGCGCAGCCGATCCGGGTTCTCGTCGCCGAGGACCAGTCCGCCGTACGAGCCGGGCTGGTCCTCATCCTGCGCTCCGCCCCCGACATCGAGGTCGTCGGGGAGGCGGAGGACGGCGAGGAGGCGGTGCGCCTCGCCCGCGAGCTGCGCCCCACCCTCGTCCTCATGGACATCCAGATGCCCCGCCTCGACGGGGTCTCCGCCACCCGGCGGGTGGTCTCCGAGAAGCTGGCGGACGTCCTGGTGCTGACCACGTTCGACCTGGACGAGTACGTCTTCGGGGCGCTGCGGGCGGGCGCCGCGGGCTTCCTGCTCAAGGACAGCGACGCGGCCGCGCTGCTGACCGCGGTGCGCACGGTGGCGTCCGGGGAGGGCCTGATCGCCCCGGCGGTGACCAGGCGGCTGATCGCCGAGTTCGCCAGCCCCCGTACGGCGGTGCGGCCGGCACGCCACGCGGACGCGCCGGACCCGGCGGTCCTGGACGCGCTGACGCCGCGCGAGCGGGAGGTGCTGGGCTGTCTGGGGCGGGGCCTGTCGAACGCCGATATCGCCCTACGGCTGGCGATGGCGGAGGCCACCGTGAAGACGCATGTCAGTCGGCTGCTGGCGAAGCTGGACCTGCGCAGCCGGGTGCAAGCGGCCGTGCTGGCACAGGAGTTGGGGGTGGACGGGCCGTAGGACTGGGCGGGCCGTGGGGGTCGGCAGGCCGTCGGGGGTGGGCCGTAGGGGGTGGTCGAACGGATCCCGTAGGGGTTACGCGCGCCCCCTGCGGGGCCACAACGTGGCGGGAGCCGGGGCTATTCCGGGAGCCGGGGGCATTCCGGGAGCCCCGCGGATCAGACCACGTTCCCCCACTCCCCCTCCCCCAGACTTCGTCCGGGGCACCCCTATCCAACGAGAACGCCCTGTTCACGCCACATTGACGCGTTGGCCGGGCGGCGCCGCCTCCAGCCAGGCGAGGAAGCCGGTGAGCGCGTCCTCGCTCATCGCCAGCTCCAGACGGGTGCCGCGGTGCCGGCAGGCCAGCACGATGGAGTCGGAGAGCAGCGCCAGCTCCTCCTCGCCCTGGGGCGTGCGGCGCTCCAGGACCTCGATGGCGGAGCGCTCCAGCAGGCGCCGGGGCCGGGGCGCGTACGAGAACACCCGGAACCATTCGATCCGGTCCCCGTTGTACCGCGACACGCCGTAGATCCAGCCCTTGCCGCCGGTCTCGGTCTCCGGCACGTTCCAGCGCAGGCTGCAGTCGAAGGTGCCTCCGGACCGCTGGATGAGCCGCCGTCTCAGTCCGAAGACGAACAGCCCCAGCAGCACCAGCACCACGACCGCGCCGCTCACAAGCAGAGCGAGGACCATCCCGACCGACCTCCTCGCCTCGATGGGGGTCCCCCCGCGCCGTGCCGGCGTGGGAGAGGGAAACGCACCTGCATTGCCTCAGCCGCGGGTTGCTCCGGAGAATTCCGGGCAGCCCGCGGCTGAGGATCGATCTCGTCGGTGACGGCGCTCAGTGAACGCCCGTCACCGCACGCAGCCGGACATCGGCGCGACGCTCGGCGGCCGCATCAGCGTCCGACTTCGCTCGCTCCAGGGCCCGCTCCGCGCGCTGGACATCGATCTCGTCCGACAGCTCGGCGATCTCCGCGAGCAGAGACAGCTTGTTGTCGGCGAACGAGATGAAGCCGCCGTGCACGGCGGCGACGACGGTGCCGTCCCCGCTCTCGCCGGTCGTACGAATCGTCACCGGGCCCGACTGCAGCACGCCGAGCAGCGGCTGGTGTCCGGGCATGACGCCGATGTCGCCCGACGAGGTGCGCGCGACGACCAGGCTGGCCTCGCCGGACCAGACCTGACGGTCCGCGGCGACCAACTCGACGTGCAGCTCAGCCACGATGGCTCCTCGGGTCTCCACCTGCCTGGCGTGGCAGATGTTGGGTCAAATACTAGTGGTCGTACGGACCGGGGGCGGCCAGGACCGCCCCCGGGACCGCAGCCGGGGTCAGGAGACGCCCAGCTCCTTGGCATTGGCCTTCAGGTCCTCGATGCCACCGCACATGAAGAACGCCTGCTCGGGGAAGTGGTCGTAGTCACCGTCGGCGATCGCGTTGAACGCCGAGATGGTCTCGTCCAGCGGGACGTCCGAGCCGTCGACACCGGTGAACTGCTTCGCCACGTGGGTGTTCTGCGACAGGAACCGCTCGATACGACGGGCGCGGTGGACGGTGAGCTTGTCCTCCTCGCCGAGCTCGTCGATACCCAGAATCGCGATGATGTCCTGGAGGTCCTTGTACTTCTGCAGGATCGTCTTGACGCGCGAGGCGCAGTCGTAGTGCTCCTGCGTGATGTAACGGGGGTCCAGGATCCGGGACGTCGAGTCCAGCGGGTCCACCGCCGGGTAGATGCCCTTCTCCGAGATCGGGCGCGACAGAACGGTGGTCGCGTCCAGGTGGGCGAAGGTGGTGGCCGGCGCCGGGTCGGTCAGGTCGTCCGCCGGGACGTAGATCGCCTGCATCGAGGTGATCGAGTGACCACGGGTCGAGGTGATGCGCTCCTGGAGGAGACCCATCTCGTCGGCCAGGTTCGGCTGGTAACCCACCGCGGAGGGCATCCGGCCGAGCAGGGTCGACACCTCGGAACCGGCCTGGGTGAAGCGGAAGATGTTGTCGATGAAGAACAGCACGTCCTGCTTCTGCACATCGCGGAAGTACTCCGCCATGGTCAGACCGGCCAGCGCGACCCGGAGACGGGTGCCCGGCGGCTCGTCCATCTGGCCGAAGACCAGCGCGGTCTTGTCGATGACGCCGGAGTCCTGCATTTCCTCGATGAGGTCGTTGCCCTCACGGGTGCGCTCACCGACACCGGCGAACACCGACACACCGTCGTGGTTGTTGGCCACGCGGTAGATCATTTCCTGGATCAGAACGGTCTTGCCGACACCGGCACCACCGAACAGACCGATCTTGCCGCCCTTGACGTACGGGGTCAGCAGGTCGATGACCTTGACGCCGGTCTCGAACATCTCGGTCTTCGACTCGAGCTGGTCGAAGGACGGGGCCTTGCGGTGGATCGCCCACCGCTCGGTGACCTCGGCCTCGGCCTCCGGCTTGTTCAGGATCTCACCGAGGGTGTTGAACACCTTGCCCTTGGTGATGTCACCGACGGGCACGGTGATGCCCGCACCGGTGTTGGTCACCGAGGCCTGGCGGACCAGACCGTCGGTGGGCTGCATGGAGATCGCACGGACCAGGCCCTCGCCCAGGTGCTGGGCGACCTCGAGGGTCAGGGTCTTCGTGGCACCGGCCTGGGCCGGGTCCGCGACCTCGACGGTCAGCGCGTTGTAGATGTCCGGCATCGCGTCGACGGGGAACTCCACGTCGACGACCGGGCCGATGACCCGGGCGACGCGGCCCGTGGCAGCGGCCGTCTCAACAGTGGTGGTCATAGTTGTCAGTCACTCCCCGCGGTCGCGTCGGCCAGTGCGGCACTGCCGCCGACGATCTCGCTGATTTCCTGGGTGATTTCGGCCTGGCGGGCCGCATTGGCAAGCCGCGAGAGCGACTTGATGAGCTCTTCTGCGTTGTCGGTCGCCGACTTCATCGCGCGCCGCGTGGCGGCGTGCTTGGAGGCGGCGGCCTGCAGAAGCGCGTTGTAGATCCGCGACTCGACGTACCGCGGCAGCAGGGCGTCCAGGACGTCCTCGGCCGACGGCTCGAAGTCGAACAGCGGAAGGATCTCGCCCTTGGACGTCTCCGCCGACTCCGCCGCGGCCTTGTCGAGGCTGAGCGGCAGCAGACGGTCGTCGAGCGCCGTCTGCGTCATCATCGAGATGAACTCGGTGAAGACGATGTGGAGTTCGTCGACCCCGCCCTCGGCGGTGTCCCGCTGGACGGCCTCGATCAGCGGCGCGGCGATCGCCTTCGCGTCCGCGTACGTCGGGCTGTCGGTGAAGCCGGTCCACGACTCCACGACCTTGCGCTCGCGGAAGCCGTAGTACGACACACCCTTGCGGCCGACGATGTAGACGTCGACCTCCTTGCCCTCGGCCTTGAGCCGCTCGGTGAGCTGCTCCGCGGCCTTGATGACGTTGGAGGAGTAGCCGCCGGCCAGACCGCGGTCGCTCGTGACGAGCAGCAGCGCGGCGCGGACCGGGGTCTCCGCCTCGGTCGTCAGCGGGTGCTGGGTGTTCGAGCCCGTGGCAACCGCCGTCACCGCGCGGGTCAGCTCACTCGCGTACGGCGTCGACGCCGCCACCTGGCGCTGCGCCTTGACGACGCGCGAGGCGGCGATCATCTCCATCGCCTTGGTGATCTTCTTGGTCGCGGTGACGGAGCGGATGCGACGCTTGTAGACCCGGAGCGTGGCTCCCATGGATCAGGTCCCTTCCGTCGTCACTTGCTGGTGCCGGCCGGGGCGTCCTCGCCGAGCAGCTTGCCGTCCGAGGTCTCGAACTGCCGCTTGAAGCCGTCGACAGCGTCGGAGATCGCTCCGATGGTGTCGTCGGACATCTTGGCGCCCTCGCGGATGCTGGTCAGGAGGTCCTTCTTCTCCCGGCGGAGGTGGTCCAGGAGCTCCCGCTCGAAGCGGCGGATGTCCTCGACCGGTACGTCGTCCATCTTGCCGTTGGTGCCGGCCCAGATGGAGACGACCTGGTCCTCGACCGGGTACGGGTTGTACTGGCTCTGCTTGAGCAGCTCGGTCATGCGCTTACCGCGCTCCAGCTGCGCCTTCGAGGCCGCGTCCAGGTCGGAACCGAAGGCGGCGAACGCCTCCAGCTCGCGGTACTGGGCGAGGTCCACGCGGAGGCGGCCGGAGACCTGGCGCATGGCCTTGTGCTGGGCGGAACCACCGACACGGGAGACGGAGATACCGACGTTCAGCGCCGGACGCTGGTTGGCGTTGAACAGGTCCGACTCCAGGAAGCACTGGCCGTCGGTGATGGAGATGACGTTGGTCGGGATGAACGCCGACACGTCGTTCGCCTTGGTCTCGACGATCGGCAGACCGGTCATCGAACCGGCGCCCATGTCGTCGGAGAGCTTGGCGCAGCGCTCCAGCAGACGCGAGTGCAGGTAGAAGACGTCACCCGGGTAGGCCTCACGGCCCGGCGGACGACGCAGCAGCAGGGACACGGCGCGGTAGGCGTCGGCCTGCTTCGAGAGGTCGTCGAAGATGATCAGGACGTGCTTGCCCTGGTACATCCAGTGCTGGCCGATGGCCGAGCCGGTGTAGGGCGCCAGGTACTTGAAGCCCGCCGGGTCGGACGCCGGGGCGGCGACGATGGTGGTGTACTCCAGGGCACCGGCCTCCTCCAGCGCACCGCGCACGGACGCGATGGTGGAGCCCTTCTGGCCGATGGCGACGTAGATGCAGCGGACCTGCTTCTTCGGGTCGCCCGACCGCCAGTTGTCGCGCTGGTTGATGATCGTGTCGACGGCCAGGGCGGTCTTGCCGGTCTGGCGGTCGCCGATGATCAGCTGACGCTGGCCACGGCCGATCGGCACCATCGAGTCGACGGCCTTGTAGCCGGTCTCCATCGGCTCGTGCACCGACTTACGGACCATGACGCCCGGAGCCTGGAGCTCCAGGGCGCGGCGGCCGTCGGTCTCGATCTCGCCGAGGCCGTCGATCGGGTTGCCCAGCGGGTCGACGACGCGGCCGAGGTAGCCCTCGCCCACGGCGACCGAGAGCACCTCGCCGGTGCGCTGCACCGGCTGGCCCTGCTCGATGCCGCTGAATTCACCGAGGATGACCGCACCGATCTCGCGCTCTTCCAGGTTCAGCGCAAGACCGAGCGTGCCGTCCTCGAACTTCAGCAGCTCGTTCGCCATCACCGAGGGAAGACCCTCGACGTGTGCGATGCCGTCACCGGCATCGCTGACCGTGCCGACCTCTTCGCGCGAGGCCGCGTCCGGCTTGTACGCCTGGACGAAGTTCTCCAGCGCGTCCCGGATCTCCTCCGGCCGGATCGTGAGCTCCGCCATCTGGGTTCCCTGCTCTCCTTGTTGGGCCCGAAGTTACTTGCGGGGGGCTGGGGACTGTCCCCAGCGGGTTTCCGCTTACGGCCCAACTCGGGCCGCCGTCATGCTTGTGCTGGTCCCCGGTGCTTTCTCCGGACCGCAGCCGGACCTGTGGTCCGGCCGGCGTGTCCGGCGACTGGCCGCCGGTTGTGCAGCTCTTGAGTTGGTGGCTGGGTCAGCCGGCCATCCGCTGGGACACCTGGTCGAGGCGCTCCGCGATGGTCCCGTTGATGACCTCGTCGCCGATCCGGACCTGGACGCCGCCGAGGACCTCGGGGTCCACGTCGAGGTTCAGGTGGATCTGCCGTCCGTACAGCTCGGTCAGGGCGGCGCCCAGGCGCTGCCGCTGCCCTTCACTGAGGGGCACCGCGGAGGTGACCACCGCGACCATCCGGTCACGGCGGGTCGCCGCCAGCTTGGAGAGGGCTTCGAGCCCCGCTTCCAGGCTACGGCCCCGCGGCTGTACGACAAGACGGATCACGATCCGCTCGGTGACCGGGTTGGCCCGGCCGCCCAGCAGGGACCGCAGCAGCTCCGTCTTGGCCGCGGCCGAGGCGTTCCGGTCGGTCAGCGCGCGACGCAGCTCGCCGTTGGACGCGACGATCCGGCCGAACCGGAACAGCTCGTCCTCGACGTCGTCGAGCGTGCCGGCCCGCTGGGCCGCGACGAGGTCGGCGCTGTAGGCCAGCTCCTCGATCGCGTCCGGCAGGTCACGCGAGCGCGACCAGCGGGAGCGGACCATGTCGGACACCAGGGCGACGGCCGAGCCGCCGATCTGGCTGCCGAGCAGCCGTCCGACCAGCTCGGCGCGGGCCTCGCCGCCCTGCGCCGGGTCGGTCAGGACCCGACGCAGCGACACCTCGCGGTCGAGCAGAGCGGTGACGGCAGCCAGCTCCTCGGCGAGCTTCGCGGCGTCGACGGAGGTGTCGTCCGTCAGCGCGTTGAACCGCTCGCGTGCGGAGGTGAGTGCCTCGCGGCTCGCTCCGTTCATCGGCCGGCCTCAGCCTTCGTCGCGTCCGACGCCGCCTTGGCCTCGACCTCGTCGAGGAAGCGGTCGATGGTCCGGCTCTGTCGGGCGTGGTCCTCGAGGGACTCGCCGACGAGCTTGCCGGCCAGGTCGATGGCGAGCGTGCCCACGTCCTGACGCAGCGACTGCGCAGCGGCCTTGCGGTCCGCCTCGATCTGGGCGTGGCCGGCAGCGATGATCTCCTCACGCTGCCGCTGCCCCTCGGCGCGCATCTCAGCAATGAGAGTCGCGCCCTGCTCCTGCGCCTCCTGACGCAGTCGCGCGGCCTCGTGGCGGGCGTCGGCCAGCTGTGCCCGGTAGTCCGCGAGCACCTGCTGGGCCTCGGTCTGAGTCGCCTCGGCTTCCTCCATGCGGCCTTCGATGAGCGTCCGGCGCTCTTCCAGAACCTTGTTGATGTTCGGGAGGAGCTTCTTGGCCAGGAAGCCGAAGACGATGAAGAAGGCGACCAGGCCGATGACCAGCTCTGGAATCGGCGGGATCAGGGGGTTCTCGGGAACCTCCGCCGCCATGTTCACCAGGGCGTTCACATCAGTGCCTTCCGTCTGTCAAGGGGTTGAAGCGGTCCGTCAGGCCCTGAAGAGGAAGCCCATGACGATACCGATCAGGGCGAGCGCCTCACAGAAGGCGAAACCCATGATCTGGTTGGTGCGGATCAGACCGGCAGCCTCGGGCTGACGGGCCAGCGCCTGGGTGCCGTTACCGAAGATGATGCCGACGCCGACGCCGGGGCCGATCGCGGCGAGACCGTAACCGATCGAACCGAGGTTGCCGGTGACGCCGGCGGCCAGGTTGACACTCTCGAGAGCAGCGGACATGCCGTTACTTCCTTCTCTTTCACGGACCGGTGGGGGTTGGCCACCGGGCGTCTATAGGGGCTGGGAAAGCGGGGGCTCAGTGGTGCTCGGCGAGCGCGCCCTGGATGTAGTTCGCGGTCAGGAGCACGAACACGTACGCCTGCACGGCCTGGATGAACATCTCGAATGCCGTCAGAAGGACGGTCATCACGAAAGAGGCGCCGGCGTAGACGACACCGATGCCGTTCAGCAGGTACCAGCTGCCGATGGTGAACATCAGCAGCAGCAGGTGACCGGCGAACATGTTCGCGAAGAGTCGAACCGCGTGGGTGAAGGGCCGGATGATCAGGTGCTGGAGCAGCTCCAGCAGCATGATCAGCGGCAGAATCCAGCCGAGTGACTTGTCGTAGCCGCTCAGGTTCTTCAGCGCGCCGACGAAGCCCTGCTTCTTGAACGTCAGGAACATCCACGTGATGTAGACGATCGCGGCGAGACCGGCGGGGAACGCAATGATCGACGTCACCGGGAACTGGGCGATCGGGATGATCGACCAGAGGTTCATGATCCAGACGAAGAAGAACAGCGAGACCATGAAGGGGACGTACTTCTCGCCCTCCTTCTTCCCGAGGGCGTCATAGACGATCCCGCGGCGTACGAAGTCGTAGCCCGCTTCGCCGATCATCTGCAGCTTGCCCGGGACCACCTTGGCCTTGCCGAACGCCGCCCAGAAGAATCCAATGACCACGACGGTGCTGAGCAGCGCCAGCAGCATGATCTTGTTGAACTCGAAGCCGTTGATGGTGAACAGCGGCTGGAAGACGAACGAATGAAGCCCGGGAGCAGGGAAGCCGCACCCGGAAAAGATGTGGCAGTCGGTCTCGGAGGCGAGCATCGTTTCAGCACTCACCGCGAGCTCCTTCAGCGTGGCGCATGGGTACGGCAACCTCGTTGTGTCGGCGCGGCATTGAGCCACGGAGCGGCACTGGACTGGTCTTACGGATTAGGGGGCGGCTGGCGGGCGCGGGGCCCGGCCTCAATACCGGCATCGGCCGCGAGAACTGCCCGTTCCTTCTCGTGGGATTCGGGAGCTCAGCCGCCTGCGCCAACTGTGCCGCAGTTGGCACCGGACGATAGCAGGCCCGCATGAGGGCATTTATCTCGGCCCTACGCGTCACGTCGGCGACCCCGCCGTCTCCGCCTTCTTGGACTCGGCGGAGTCGGGATCCACGTACAGAATCTTTGCCTTCATATGACCGCGGGTCTGCGCCGCGATCCACACAAGCGTCGCGCCCAGCAGCGTGAGCGCAAATGCCTTGGTGTCGAAGAGCGTTGTGTCCTTGAACGCGATCAGGAAGACCAGCACGAACAGGATCTGCGTCGTATAGAGCAGCAGACCCATCATCTGGAACAGCTGCGGCAGGTTCTTCGCGGTCTTCTGTAGGACGAGCAGGCCGGCCCCCATCACGAGCACCACCAGGGCGGTGCCGACGACAGCTCCGATCGCTCCCGCTGCGCCGGCGACCACTGCACTCACGGCAACGGCGATGACACCGATGGCGAGCGTGGGCACAACGGCGTGAAGGAGTAGTCGGGCGTCATTCGACTGCATGGCGGCGCTCCGGCAAGGGGTGGGGGTGTGTCGTCAGGGACGAGCGTAGACCCGGCCTGAGGCGGAACCTGAGGGCCCAGGACCGTCGCACTACGGTCCTTCGGCCCTGTCGCCGGGTTTCGTGAACGGTATCACAAACTATTTGATGAGGTCTTTACCTGGTTCGTGTGGACCCTGTCACACCTGAGCGTGAACCTGCGCGTTGGTGCACTGACGGCCAGCTTTTTGTCTGGTATGGGGTCAACAAGCCCGATTTCCGATGCCCGTTCGGGCGATCGAAACGCGGTATCAACGGTGACTGCCCGCCCTCCTGCGGTCCACGAAGCGTGACCGGTCGCCGATCGCGGTGGCCCCGTGGATGCCCGCCGGAACCGGCTCGCGCTCCTCCTCGAACTCCCCGGCGGGGCCCTCGGCGGTCGCCGCCGCCACCGCCGGCCGGGCGGTCCTGCGGTAGCGCGGCGGCACCATCCGCTCGGCCCAACGCGGCGCCCGCGGGGTGAAGCGCGGCAGCAGGAGCAGCACCAGACCGACCGCGCTCAGCAGGACGATGCCCAGCACGATCCACATGCTGGCGTTGTTCGCCGAGTAGGCGACCGCGCCGAACGCGATCAGCGCCGACCAGAAGTACATGATCAACACGGCCCGGCTGTGCGAGTGGCCGATCTCCAGCAGCCGGTGGTGCAGGTGGCCGCGGTCGGCGGCGAACGGCGACTGGCCCTTCCACGTGCGCCGCACGATGGCCAGGATCAGGTCGGCGACCGGCACCGCGATGACCGTCAGCGGCAGCAGCAGCGGGATGTAGACCGGCACCATCGCGTGGGTGGCCTCGCGCAGGCCGCCCGCCTTCTGGCCCAGCAGGTCCGGGTCGACCTGGCCGGTCACCGAGACCGCCCCGGCCGCCATGACCAGGCCGATCAGCATCGACCCCGAGTCGCCCATGAAGATCCGGGCCGGGTGCATGTTGTGCGGCAGGAAGCCCAGGCACATGCCCATCAGGACGACCGAGAAGAGGGTTGCGGGGGCGGCCGCCTCGATGCCGTAGCCGAACCACATCCGGTACGCGTACATGAAGAACGCGGCGGCGGCGATGCACACCATGCCGGAGGCCAGACCGTCCAGGCCGTCCACGAAGTTCACCGCGTTGATCGTGATCACGACCAGTGCGACGGTCAGCAGCGTGCCCTGCATCGGGGTCAGTGAGACCGTGCCGACGCCGGGGATCGGGATCCACAGGATCGTCAGGCCCTGAAGCACCATCACGCCCGCGGCGATCATCTGGCCGCCCAGCTTGACCAGCGCGTCCACGCCCCACTTGTCGTCCAGCACGCCGAGGATCCAGATCAGCGCGGCACCCGACAGCAGCGCCCGCGGCTCGTTGGAGTTGGCGAAGACGGACTTGAGGTTGGTCAGGTGCGAGGCGACCAACAGACCGGCGCACAGCCCGCCGAACATCGCGATTCCGCCGAGTCGCGGTGTCGGCTCGCGGTGCACGTCACGCGCGCGGATCTCCGGCATCGCGCCGGCCGCGATCGCGAACTTCCGCACCGGCCCGGTCAGCAGATAGGTCACCGCGGCCGTGACGCACAGCGTCAGCAGGTATTCACGCACGGGCTGCCCCATTGGTATAGCTGGCCATCACAGCCCCACACCCTATGCGTGTCCGCCCCCTGGCCGTGAATACAGGAGATGACGCCTCGCGCCGGCGGACGGTTCCCCGCCTCACCCGCGGTCGGGATACGGCGGAAAGGCGTGGACCAGGGCGACGGTCCCGGAGCGGGTCGCACCGTCCCCCCGCAGCGCCGCGACCATCAGGTCGGCGACCGTCCGCATCTCCGCCTCGCCCATCCCCTGGGTCGTCACCGCAGCGGTGCCCAGCCGGAGGCCGGTCCGGCGGTTGCCGCCCGTATCGGCGCAGGGCAGCGCACAGGTGTCCAGCACGATCCCGGCCGCCGCCAGCCGGCCGCGGGCCGTGCGCGCGTCCAACCCGAGGGGCGTGGGGTCGGCGGTGATCAGATGGGTGTCGGTGCCTCCGGTGGTGATCGTCAGGCCCTGCCCGGCCAGCGCCTCGGCGAGCGCCCCGGCATTGGCCACGACCTGGTGGGCGTACGCGCCGAACGCGGGTGTGGCGGCCTCCCTGAAGGCGACGGCCTTGGCGGCGATCGAGTTCATCTGTGCACCCCCTTGGGTGAACGGGAACACCGCACGGTCGATCCGCTCGGCGAGCTTGGCGCCGCACAGGATCAGCCCGCCGCGCGGGCCGCGCAGCACCTTGTGGCTGGTCCCGCACACCACGTGCGCGTACGGGACGGGGCTGGGCGCCGCTCCCCCGGCGATCAGCCCGAGCGGGTGCGCGACGTCCGCGATCAGATACGCGCCGATCTCGTCGGCGATGTCGCGGAAGGCCGCGTAGTCGATGTGCCGGGGGTAGGAGATCGAGCCGCAGACGATCGCCTTGGGCCGGTGGGCGCGCGCCAGGTCGCCGATCGAGTGGTAGTCCAGCAGCCCGGTCTCCTCGTCGACGCCGTAGCCGACGAAGTTGAACCACCGGCCGGAGAAGTTGGCGGGCGATCCGTGGGTGAGGTGTCCGCCGTGCGGCAGGGACATGGCCAGAACGGTGTCACCAGGACGCAGCAGGGCGGCGTAGGCGGCCAGAACGGCCGAAGACCCGGAGTGGGACTGGACGTTGGCGTGTTCGGCGCCGAAAAGGGCCTTGGCGCGCTCCACGGCGATCCGCTCGGCGAGGTCGACGATCTCGCACCCGCCGTGGTGCCGGGCACCGGGATAGCCCTCGGCGTACTTGTTGCCCAGCGGGGAGCCGAGGGCGGCCAGGACGGCCGGCGAGGTGAAGTTCTCCGCGGCGATCAACTGGAGCCCGTCCCCCTGCCGGGCGCTCTCGCCGAGCAGGACGCCGGCGATCTCCGGGTCCTGGCGCAGCAGGGCGGCGAAGTCCGGCGCGCCGGCCGGTCCGCTGACGCCGGCCCGCGCGGCGGCCCGGGCCCGTTCCTCGATGGTCTCGGACTCGCCGCCGGCTCCGTAGGCCGGCTCGGTGGCCGGGGCGGGACCGTCCGGGGACTCGCTGCGGGGTGACGCGGTGGTGGCGGGCATCGCTGGCTCCGGGCCTCGTACGGGACGCGTAGTCCCAATGTAGGCGCGGCACGGCGATCGGGCGCGGCGTGCGCGGCCCGCAGAGGGCCGCTGGCGGCCCGTGACCACGCCCGGGGCGGCCCGGGGCGCCCGGAACGGCTACGCCCGCGCCGGGACCCCTGTGAGGGCCGTGACGACCGGGTCCAGCGCCTGGTTGATCTCGTCGCCGATGGACCGGAAGAAGGTGATGGGGGCGCCGTAGGGGTCGTGGACCTCGTCGGACTCCGGATTGGGCGCCAGCAGCCAGCCGCGCAGCGCCGCGGCGGCACCGACCAGCGCACGGGCCCGCTCGACCAGCCCGCCGTCCGGCAGGTACGGGTCGGGCTCGGGCAGCGTGGCGGGGTCTATGGCCCGCACCAGCCGGTTGAACTCCTTGAGCGTGAACGTGCGCAGCCCGGCGGAGTGGCCCATCGAGATGACTTGCGCGCGGTGGTCGCGGGTCGCGGTGAGCACCAGGTCGGCGCGGATCACGTGCTCGTCCAGCAGCTCGCGGCCGATGAAGCCGGCCGGGTCGGCGCCGTAGTCGGTGAGCACCGTGGCGGCGTGCGCCTCCATCGGGGCACCCTCATGGCCCCAGGTGCCGGCGCTCTCCACGAGCAGTCCACCGCTGTGGGGCCCGCCGAGCCGCCGCTGAAGGGCATGGCGGTGCAGCCGCTCGGTGATCGGCGAGCGGCAGACGTTGCCGGTGCTGACGTGGAGGATCCGGAAGACGGACGCAGGGGGTACCGGGGGGTTGTCGTCGCCTGGTCCCGCTATGCCACGCCCCAGGGGCGCCATCAATTGGCCACCTCAAGCTCGGGTACCACCTTGCGCAGCTCGTCCGCGCTGATCGCGCCCTCGCGCAGCAGCACCGGGACCGTGCCGGTGACGTCGACGATCGACGACGGTACGGCGGCGGGCGTCGGGCCACCGTCGAGGTAGACGGAGACCGAGTCGCCCAGCATCTCCTGCGCGGCGTCGCAGTCCTGCGGGGACGGGTGGCCGGTGAGGTTGGCACTGGAGACGGCCATCGGGCCGAACTCGGTCAGCAGCTCGATCGCGACGGGGTGCAGCGGCATCCGCACCGCGACCGTGCCCCGGGTCTCGCCCAGGTCCCAGGTCAACGACGGCTGGTGCTTGGCGACGAGGGTGAGCGCACCGGGCCAGAAGGCGTCGACCAGCTCCCAGGCCTGCTCGGAGAAGTCGGTGACCAGGCCGTGCAGGGTGTTGGGGGATCCGACGAGGACCGGGGAGGGCATCCCGCGGCCGCGGCCCTTGGCCTCCAGCAGGTCGGCGACCGCCTCCGCGCTGAAGGCGTCCGCGCCGACACCGTAGACGGTGTCGGTCGGCAGCACGACCAGCTCACCGCGGCGGACGGCCGAGGCGGCCTCGCGCAGACCGGTCGCGCGGTCGGTCGCGTCGCTGCAGTCGTATCGCCGTGCCATTAGCGGTCCTCCTGGTGCCGAACGGTTGGGGGGTTCATCGGGGCGGTGGGCGTCATGGCGTCGCCCGGCGCGCGGTGGCGAAACGGGGCCTGTTGTTGAGGTCGGGGTGGTCGGCCGCATCGGCCCAGCCCCGCTCCTCGGTGAAGATCCACGGCACCTGCCCGCCCTGGGTGTCGGCGTGCTCGACGACGACCACGCCGCCGGGCCGCAGCAGCCGGTGTGCGGTCCGTTCGATGCCGCGGATGGTGTCCAGGCCGTCCTCGCCCGAGAACAGCGCGAGCTCGGGGTCGTGGTCGCGTGCCTCGGGTGCGACGTACTCCCACTCGGTCAGCGGGATGTACGGCGGGTTGGAGACGACCAGGTCGACCTGCCCGTCCAGTTCGGGAAGCGCGGTCAGCGCGTCGCCGTGGTGGAGAACGACGCGGGACCCCTCGACGTTCTTGCGGGCGTACTCCAGGGCCGCCTCGGACAGCTCCACGGCGTGCACCCTCGACCGGGGCACCTCCTGCGCCAGCGCCAGCGCGATGGCACCGGAGCCGGTGCAGAGGTCGACGATGAGCGGTTCGACGACGTCCATGGCCCGTACGGCGTCTATCGCCCAGCCGACCACCGACTCGGTCTCCGGCCGGGGCACGAACACCCCCGGCCCGACGTGGAGTTCGAGGTAGCGGAAGAACGCCCGGCCGGTGATGTGCTGGAGCGGCTCACGCGCCTCGCGGCGGGCGATCGCCTCCCAGTAGCGGGCGTCGAAGTCCGCGTCGGGGACCGTGTGGAGCTGACTCCGCTTGACGCCGTGCACATGCGCGGCGAGCTCCTCGGCGTCGAAGCGCGGGGAGGGCACACCGGCGTCGGCCAGCCGCTGGGTGGCCTGGGCCACCTCGGCGAGCAGCAGGTTCACGCTCTTCCTCCAGCCGATACGTACGGGGTCTGACGGGTCTGACAGGTCTGACGGCTCACATGCCGTGGGGGCTCATTGGGCGGCGGCGAGCTTGGCCGCCGAGTCGGCGTCGACGCACGCCTGGATCACCGGGTCCAGCTCGCCGTCGAGCACCTGGTCCAAGTTGTACGCCTTGAAGCCGACGCGGTGGTCCGAGATGCGGTTTTCCGGGAAGTTGTACGTCCGGATGCGCTCGGAGCGGTCGACCGTGCGGACCTGGCTGCGCCGGGCGTCGGACGCCTCGCGCTCGGCCTCCTCCTGGGCGGCGGCCAGCAGCCGGGAGCGCAGGATGCGCATCGCCTGCTCCTTGTTCTGGAGCTGGCTCTTCTCGTTCTGGCAGGAGACGACGATGCCGGTGGGCAGGTGGGTGATGCGCACCGCGGAGTCGGTGGTGTTGACGGACTGGCCGCCGGGGCCCGACGAGCGGTAGACGTCGATCCGCAGGTCGTTGGCGACGATCTCGACCTCGACCTCCTCCGCCTCGGGCGTGACCAGCACGCCGGCCGCGGAGGTGTGGATGCGGCCCTGCGACTCGGTGGCGGGCACGCGCTGCACGCGGTGCACCCCGCCCTCGTACTTCAGTCGGGCCCAGACGCCCTGTCCGGGCTCGGTGGCGCCGCCCCCGCCCTTGGTCTTCACGGCGACCTGGACGTCCTTGTAGCCGCCGAGGTCGGACTCGTTGGCGTCGAGGATCTCGGTCTTCCAGCCGACCCGCTCGGCGTAGCGCAGGTACATCCGCAGCAGGTCGCCGGCGAACAGCGCGGACTCCTCGCCGCCCTCGCCGGCCTTCACCTCGAGGATGACGTCCTTGTCGTCGCTGGGGTCGCGCGGGACGAGCAGCAGCCGCAGCTTCTCGGTGAGCTCCTCGCGGCGGGCGTCGAGCTCCTTGACCTCGTCGGCGAAGTCCGGGTCGTCCTGGGCGAGTTCACGCGCGGTCTCGATGTCCTCGCCGGTCTGCTTCCAGTCGCGGTACGTCGCGATGATCGGGGACAGCTCGGCGTAGCGCTTGTTGAGCCGCATGGCTTCGCGCTGGTCGGCGTGGACCGCGGGGTCGGCCAGCCGCTTTTCGAGATCGGCGTGCTCGCCGATCAGTTCTTCGACCGCCTCGAACATCGTGGCTTCCTCTGCTGGCTGGCTGTGACTACCGGTGGGGACGACGAAACAAAGACGCCGGTCCGGTCCCCCCTGGGCAGGGGCGACCAGGAACCGGCGCCTTGAGGGTCGCTACTTCTTGGCAGCGGCGGCCTTGCCGAAGCGGGCCTCGAAGCGGGCCACGCGACCGCCCGTGTCCATGATCTTCTGCTTGCCGGTGTAGAACGGGTGGCACTCGGAGCAGATGTCGGCGCGGATGCTGCCGCCGGCAACGGTGCTACGGGTGGTGAAGGACGCGCCACAGGTGCAGCTGACCTGGGTCTCGACGTACTCCGGGTGGATGTCGCGCTTCAAGGGATTCTCCTAGGTTCGGGAGTGCACCGGGTCGTGTCGCGGGTTACGTCACGTGAACCGGGGCCGACGGTCCAGTCTGCCAGGACTAGCCGTATCTCCCAAAACCGGGGTACCCGCGCAGCTATTCCCGGCCCCCTCCCAGCCCCTCCCCGAGGCCCGTCGGACCCCGGGGACGTACGGTCCCGCCGCCCCGCGGACCGGGCGGAGCGGCGGCCCGGTCCGGCTACTTGACGTAGCGGCCGGTGCCGCCCTGGTCACCGGCCGAGCCCTTGATCGCGGACTTGGGGATGTCCCGGTCCGTGCGCAGCGCGTTCCAGACCTGCCGGGACTGTCGGGTCAGCGGCACCACGCGGTCCGGGTTGGCGGTGTCGTAGGTGACCGGCAGCGTGACCATGTCGATGTTCTGCGAGCCGATGCCGCCCAGGCTCTTGGCCAGGCCGGTCAGCTCGCTGACCGAGTTGAGGTCGGTGTCGGTGGTGATGGCCTTGGTGGCCGTGTCGGCGATGTCGTAGAGCTTGGTGGGGCTGGTGAGCACCCCGACGTTCTTGACCTGGTTCATCAGGGCCTTGAGGAACGTCTGCTGGAGCTGGATGCGGCCGAGGTCGCTGCCGTCGCCGCCGGGGACGCCGTGCCGGGTACGGACGAGGCCGAGCGACTGCTCGCCGTCGAGGGTGTGCTTGCCCGGCTGAAGGTGCAGGTGGCTCTTGTTGTCGTCGATCGGCTTGCTGGTGGTGATGTCCACCCCGCCCAGCGCGTCGATGAGTTTCTTGAAGCCGGTGAAGTCCACCTCGATGAAGTGGTCCATCCGGATGCCGCTGATCGCCTCGACGGTCTTCACGGCGCAGGCCGGCCCGCCGACCTCGAACGCGGTGTTGAACATCGCCCGCCGCTCACCGGGGACGGTCTTGCCGTGGTCGGTGCAGTCGGGCCGGGTGATCAAGGTGTCGCGCGGGATGCTGACGACGCTGGCCTTCTTGTGGCCCTTGAAGACGTGCACGACCATCGCGGTGTCGGAGCGGGCGCCGCCCTCGTCCCTGCCGTACTCGCCGTTCTTGCCGGCGCGCGAGTCGGAGCCCATGACGAGGATGTCCATCGAGCCGTCGTCGACGTTCTTGGGCCGGTCGTGGCCGAGGGCGGCGTTGATGTCGACGCCCTTCAGGTTGCCGTTGAGCTTGAAGTAGACGTAGCCGAGCCCGGCGCCACCGAGAAGTACGGCGCTGACCAGCGCACACAGGGTGATGGTGAGTACGCGGCGGCGCCGGCTGGGCGCCTTGCGCCGACGGCCCGTGGCGCGTATGCCGCGGGAACGACTTTCGGCCGTCGCGGTCCCGTTGGTGTCCGCCATCTGCTCCTCAGTCCTCGTTCGCTCGGCTACTCCTCGCCGTCACCGTGCTGCGTGCCGTCACGGCTGTTGCTCCTTGTCAGACGGGAGGTCGACGGGAAGGGTTGCACAGCGAGTGGTGAGCGAATTCTTAGAAACGCCCCCCTCTGTTCACCGGCCGCGTCCCGACTTCGCCCCTCCCACCTGGACGTTCGTCCCGTTTTCAGCCATGGCCGGAAGGTTGCCCCGGATCGGGATCTGTGCGGAACGTCTCAGGCCGGACGGCGGGCCGGCCCTCCGGGCGGCGGCACAGGTCACAGATCATCCGGCGGCGCGCACGCCGTACGGGGCACACAGCACACGGCCCCCCTCACCCATATGGGCGAGGGGGGCCGTGTTCTCCCGGCTCAGGCCGGGAGGTGCTCAGACGAGGAGCGGCGTCGGGGGCGTCAGTCGTTGCCCGCGGTCGGCGTCGTCTTCTGGATCTGGAGCAGGAACTCCGCGTTGGACTTGGTCTGCTTCATCTTGTCCAGCAGCAGCTCGATGGCCTGCTGCTGGTCCAGGGCGTGCAGCACCCGGCGGAGCTTCCAGACGATGGCCAGCTCGTCGCTGCCCATCAGGATCTCTTCCTTACGGGTGCCGGACGCGTCCACGTCCACCGCCGGGAAGATGCGCTTGTCGGCGAGCTTGCGGTCGAGCTTGAGCTCCATGTTGCCGGTGCCCTTGAACTCCTCGAAGATCACCTCGTCCATCCGCGAGCCGGTCTCGACCAGCGCGGTGGCCAGGATGGTCAGCGAGCCGCCGTCCTCGATGTTGCGCGCCGCACCGAAGAACTTCTTCGGCGGGTAGAGCGCGGTGGAGTCGACACCACCGGACAGGATGCGGCCCGAGGCCGGGGCGGCGAGGTTGTACGCACGGCCCAGTCGGGTGATCGAGTCCAGCAGGACGACCACGTCGTGGCCCAGCTCCACCAGGCGCTTGGCGCGCTCGATGGCCAGCTCCGCGACCGTGGTGTGGTCCTCGGCCGGGCGGTCGAAGGTCGAGGAGATGACCTCGCCCTTCACCGACCGCTGCATGTCGGTGACCTCTTCCGGACGCTCGTCGACGAGGACGACCATCAGGTGGCACTCGGGGTTGTTGCGGGTGATCGCGTTGGCGATCGCCTGCATGATCATGGTCTTGCCGGTCTTCGGCGGGGCCACGATCAGACCGCGCTGGCCCTTGCCGATCGGCGAGACCAGGTCGATGATCCGGGTCGTCAGCGCGCCGGACTCGCCCTCCAGGCGCAGCCGCTCCTGCGGGTAAAGGGGCGTCAGCTTGCCGAAGTCCGGCCGTCCGCGGCCCTGTTCGGGCGCCACGCTGTTGACGGTGTCGAGTCGGACCAGCGCGTTGAACTTCTCGCGCCGCTCGCCGTCCTTGGGCTGCCGGACCGCACCGGTGACGTGGTCGCCCTTGCGCAGGCCGTTCTTGCGGACCTGGGCGAGCGAGACGTAGACGTCGTTCGGACCGGGCAGGTAGCCGGAGGTCCGGATGAACGCGTAGTTGTCCAGGATGTCCAGGATGCCGGCGACCGGGATCAGGACGTCGTCCTCGGCGATCTGCGGCTCGTTGCCGAACTCCTCACGACCACCACGGCGGCCCCGGCGGTCGCGGTAGCGGCCGCGACGGCCGCGCCGACCGCCCTCGAAGTCGTCGTCGTCATCCCGGCGGTCCCGCTGGCGCTGGCCGCCCTGGCCGCCCTGGCCGCCGTCGCCGGCGTCGCTCTTGCGGCCGCGGTCACCGCGGTCCTGTCGCTCGCCGCGCTCGCCGCGCTCGCCGCGGTCGCGCTGGCGGCGCTCGCCCTTCTGGCCGCGGTCCTGACGGTCGCCGCGGTCCTGGCGCTCGCCCTTGCCGGGCCGACCCTCGCCGGCCTCCTGCGGCGCCACCGCGGTCTCGGTCCTGGCCTCCGTCTTGACCTCGGTCTTCGCCTCGACCTTGGTCTCGGTCTTGAGGTCGCCCGCGGGCTCGGGGCTGCCCGCGGCGGCGGTGGCCCGGCGCCGACGGCGCTCGCCGGCCGGCTGCTCGAGCAGGGAGGTGCCCCCCTCCGGCTGGCCGGGGATGTCGATCTGCTGCTGGGTGCCGGCCTGGTCCGCGGCCTTGTCGGCCTTGGCGCCCCGCTCGGCCTTCGCCGCCTTGGCGGCGGCCGGCGCCGCGCCGTCCTCGCCGGTGCGGGCCTTGGAGGTCGTGCGGCGCTTGGGCTTGGTCTCTGTGTCGGCGGGCGCGTCGGCCTTGGCCGCCGTGCCCGAGCCCCCAGCCTGCCTCTCCTTGATGACCTCGATCAGCTGGCTCTTGCGCATCCGCGCGGTGCCCTTGATACCGAGGCCGGAGGCGACCTGCTGCAGCTCTGCCAGGACCATGCCGTCAAGGCCGGTGCCGGAACGGCGGCGCCGCGTGGTTGCAGGCGCGGCGGGAGCGTCCGTGGCGGGCGTGGTTGCACTGCCATCGGTGCGCGCGCCCATCAGATCGGTGGTGTCGCTCACGAAGGGTCCTTCCCTGGAGCGGGCGTCGGCCTGTCTGGCTCGGCGACCGGTTGTGCTGTCCGGCTGGGTCCTGAGAGTTTTCGCGGACCGGGCCGGGGCGGTGGTCCCGCCGGAAGTGGCGGAGAGATCAATTCATGGCTTCGGCGTGAAGAGATGCAGAGTGACCCATGTCGTCACGCCGATTCCGGAGCGTGCTCACTTCTGCTCAGGC
Organism: Streptomyces sp. NPDC048506; assembly: GCF_040651315.1. Taxonomy (NCBI): domain Bacteria; kingdom Bacillati; phylum Actinomycetota; class Actinomycetes; order Kitasatosporales; family Streptomycetaceae; genus Streptomyces; species Streptomyces sp. NPDC048506. The sequence continues at coordinate 10,772 of NZ_JBEZIX010000021.1, read as the reverse complement.
CATTGCTCCAAGCAGTTTGGGAGGCTCCCGGAAGAAAGTGGTCCCGATGGGGGACACGAAGCACCGCGCCACACAGGCGCCGAGTACTGACTTGAGGTTAACACTACCGGATCCAACAAACATTCCCCCTCTCTAAGACCGGCAATCGTCGATCACCCGCGTGATCACCCGGCGAGCGGCAGCACGCACGCTCCTGCCGCGTCGAGGGTCAGCCGGTTGGCCGCCCACCCCTCACCCGCCAGTGCCGCGACCTTCTCGGCCGCCGCGTCGTCCACCAGCGCGAGCACCGTCGGGCCCGCACCGGACACGACTGCGGGGACGCCGTCCGCGCGCAGTCGGTTCACCAGGGCCATGCTCTCCGGCATCGCGGGGGCGCGGTACTCCTGGTGAAGTCGGTCCTCGGTCGCGGCGAGCAGCAGCTCGGGGCGCCTGGTCAGGGCCTCGACGAGCAGTGCGGCGCGGCCGGCGTTGGCCGCGGCGTCCACGTGCGGGACGGTACGCGGCAGCAGTCCACGGGCGGTCTCGGTGAGCACCGGCTTTCCGGGCACGAAGACCACCGGAACGATGGAATCGACGGGATCCATCCGGATCGCCCGGGCGCTCCCGGTGTCCATCCAGGCGAGCGTGAAGCCGCCGAGCAGACAGGCGGCGACGTTGTCGGGGTGGCCCTCGACCTCGGTGGCCAGCTCCAGCAGCGCGGCGTCGTCGAGCTTCTGCTCCCCGCCTATCGTCACCGCGCGGGCGGCGACGATGCCGGCGCAGATGGCGGCGGAGGAGGAGCCCAGGCCACGGCCGTGCGGGATGCGGTTGGCGCAGACGATTTCCAGACCGCGCGGCTGTCCGCCGAGCAGCTCGAAGGCGGTGCGCATCGACCGTACGAGCAGGTGGCTCTCGTCACGCGGCAGGGTTTCAGCCCCCTCACCTGCGATGTCGATGTGCAGCCCGGAGTCGGCGACGCGCACCACGACATCGTCGTACAGGCCCAGGGAAAGACCCAGGGCATCGAAGCCGGGACCGAGATTGGCGCTGGTAGCGGGGGTGCGCACCCGGACGGCGGCGGCGCGGAACGCGGGACCGGCCATCGCTCGATGACTCTCCTTGATTGATGCTGCGGTACTGCCCCGGAGCGCCGCGGCACCGAGGTGCCCGGCCGGCTCATGGGGTCTGTTCTGACCTGCCCTGAACACCACTGCGTTATGCCGTGGGGAGGGGAGTTGGCTGCCAGCCTATCGAAGGAAGGTTCTGTCGCGACATAGGGCGCACAGGAGGCGCACGATGCGTGTCGCGCGCCGCCTGTGCCCCAGGCCCTGCCTTCGCCGGACTTTGCAGCCTTTGCACAGTTTGCTGTACAGGAGGTGACGGGGCATGTGCCGCCCCGTCACCGTGTGCCGTCTGCGCAGGTCAGCGCCTACGGCTGGGGACGTCTCAGGCGAGGCCGAGGTGCTCGGCCGCGACGTCCGCGTCGATCGGGACCGTGACCGGCTGCGGCGCTCCGGCCACCGCCCAGTCCGGGTCCTTGAGGCCGTTGCCGGTGACCGTGCAGACGATCCGCTGGCCCGGGTCGACCTTGCCCTCCTCGGCGGCCTTGAGCAGACCGGCCACCGAGGCGGCCGAGGCAGGCTCCACGAAGACGCCCTCCTGCGCGGCCAACAGCCGGTAGGCGGCCAGGATTTGACGGTCGGTCACCTCGTCGATGAAGCCGCCGGACTCCTCCCGCGCGCGCTCCGCGTACGCCCACGAGGCGGGGTTGCCGATGCGGATCGCGGTGGCGATGGTGTGCGGATCCTTGACGACCTCGCCGCGCACGATCGGCGCACTGCCGGACGCCTGGAAGCCCCACATGCGCGGGGTACGGCCGGCGATGCCGTCGGCCGCGTACTCCTGGTAGCCCTTCCAGTACGCGGTGATGTTGCCGGCGTTGCCGACCGGCAGCACGTGGATGTCCGGCGCGTCGCCGAGCATGTCGACGATCTCGAAGGCGGCGGTCTTCTGCCCCTCGATGCGCACCGGGTTCACGGAGTTCACAAGTGCGACCGGGTAGTTCTCGGACAGCCCACGGGCCAGCGTCAGGCAGTCGTCGAAATTCCCGTCGATCTGAAGGATCTTTGCGCCGTGCACCAGCGCCTGGCCCATCTTGCCGAGCGCGATCTTGCCCTGTGGGACGAGCACCGCGCAGACCATGCCGGCCCGGACCGCGTAGGCGGCGGCCGAGGCGGAGGTGTTGCCGGTGGAGGCGCAGATGACGGCCTTGGCGCCGTCCTCCTTGGCCCGGGTGATGGCCATCGTCATGCCCCGGTCCTTGAAGGAGCCGGTGGGGTTGGCACCCTCGACCTTGAGATGCACCTCACACCCGGTGCGCTCGGAGAGCACCTGCGCCGGTACGAGGGGCGTGCCGCCCTCCCGGAGGGTGACGACCTCGGTCGTTTCGCTGACCGGAAGCCGGTCGCGGTATTCCTCGATGATTCCGCGCCACTGACTGCTTGTCGTGGTCACAGTGGACTTGGCAGACATGGGTTCCTTTACTCCCCTTCGACCCGCATGATGCTGGCGACACCGCGGACGGTGTCCAGCTCGCGCAGTGCCCCGACGGTCGACGACAGCGCCGCGTCGGCCGCCCGGTGGGTGACGACGACGAGGGAGGCCTCGCCGTCCTTGCCCTGCTGGCGCACCGTATCGATCGATACGCCGTGTTCGGCGAAGACCGTCGCCACCTGCGCGAGAACGCCGGGCTTGTCGGCCACGTCGAGACTGATGTGGTACCGCGTGACGACCTCGCCCATGGGGCTGACCGGCAGTCGCGTGTACGCGGACTCGCCCGGGCCGGTGGCGCCGGCGAGCTTGTTGCGACAGACCGCCACGAGGTCGCCGAGGACCGCGGAGGCGGTCGGCGAACCGCCGGCCCCGGGGCCGTAGAACATCAGCTGGCCGGCCGCATCGGCCTCGACGAAGACCGCGTTGTAGGCCTCGCGCACGGAGGCGAGCGGATGCGTCAGCGGGATCATCGCGGGGTGCACCCGGGCGGTGACCGACGCGCCGTCCGCCGCCCGCTCGCAGATGGCCAGCAGCTTGACCGTGCAGCCCATCCGCTTGGCCGAGGCGATGTCGGCCGCGGTGACCTCCGTCAGGCCCTCGCGGTGCACGTCGTCGATGGTCACCCGGGTGTGGAAGGCGATACCGGCCAGGATCGCGGCCTTGGCGGCGGCGTCGAAACCCTCGACGTCGGCGGTCGGGTCGGCCTCCGCGTACCCCAGCGCGGTCGCCTCGTCCAGCGCCTCGCTGTAGCCGGCACCGGTCGAATCCATCTTGTCGAGGATGAAGTTGGTGGTGCCGTTGACGATGCCGAGGACCCGGTTGACCTTGTCGCCGGCCAGCGACTCGCGCAGCGGTCGCACCAGCGGGATCGCCCCCGCGACGGCCGCCTCGTAGTACAGGTCCGCGCCGTTGGACTCGGCCGCCGCGTGCAGCGCCGCGCCGTCCGCCGCGACCAGCGCCTTGTTCGCCGACACCACGCTGGCGCCGTGCTCGAACGCGGTGGTGATCAACGTCCGGGCCGGCTCGATGCCGCCGATGACCTCGATCACCACGTCGATGTCGCCGCGTTTGACGAGCGCCGTCGCATCGGTGGTGACCAGCTCGGCCGGTACGCCGTCGCGCACCCTGTCGGGGCGGCGTACGGCGATCCCGACGAGCTCCACGGGCGCGCCGATGCGAGCCGTGAGGTCGTCCGCGTGCGTCGTCATGATGCGCGCCACCTCTGAGCCGACAACACCACAGCCCAGGAGCGCCACCTTCAGCGGACGCGTACGCATCATTCGACCTCTGCTTCTCATCGATCAGCGATTTTCGACTTGCTCTTGCACAAGTCTCACCCACCGGACGGCAGATTCCGTCTGTCGTCCAGATGCCGAGACATTTATTTCATCCGGGCCGGGAGCCCGACGATCCGGCCCTACCCGACATCCAACCGCAGGAGATCTTCCTCCGTCTCACGCCGGACGATCACCCTGGCCTCGCCGTTCGCGACGGCCACGACCGGCGGCCGCAGCGCGTGGTTGTAGTTGCTCGCCATGGACCGGCAGTACGCGCCGGTGGCCGGTACCGCGAGCAGGTCGCCCGGCGCCACGTCGGCCGGCAGGAAGGCGTCGCGGACGACGATGTCCCCGCTCTCGCAGTGCTTGCCGACCACCCGGGAGAGCATCGGCTCGGCGTCCGACGTCCGCGACACCAGCGCCACGCTGTACTCGGCGTCGTAGAGGGCCGTGCGGATGTTGTCGGACATCCCGCCGTCCACGGACACGTACGTCCGCAGCCCTTCGAGCTCCTTGACCGTGCCGACCTCATAGAGCGTGAAGGCCGTGGGCCCCACGATGGCCCGCCCCGGCTCGACCGACAGCCGCGGCACGCTCAACCCCGCCGCCGCGCACTCCCGGGCCACGATGTCGCCCAGCGCCTTGGCGATCTCGTGCGGCTCGCGCGGATCGTCGTCCGAGGTGTACGCGATGCCGAGCCCACCACCGAGGTCGATCTCCGGCAGCTCGATGCCGTGCTCGTCACGCACCTCGGTCAGCAGCTGCACCACGCGCCGGGCGGAGACCTCGAAGCCCGCCATGTCGAAGATCTGCGAGCCGATGTGGCTGTGGATGCCGATGAGTTCGAGCCCGTCCAGCTTCAGGGCGCGCCGCACCGCCTCGGCCGCCTGCCCGCCGGCCAGCGCGATGCCGAACTTCTGGTCCTCGTGCGCGGTCGCGATGAATTCGTGCGTATGCGCCTCGACACCGACGGTCACCCGGATCTGCACGCGCTGCCGCTTGCCGAGCTTCTCCGCGATGTGCGCGACCCGGACGATCTCCTGGAACGAATCGAGCACGATCCGCCCCACACCGGCCTCGACGGCCCGGGTGATCTCCTCCGTGCTCTTGTTGTTGCCGTGCAGCGCGATCCGCTCCGCCGGCATCCCCGCACCGAGGGCGGTCGCCAGCTCGCCCCCGGAGCAGACGTCGAGGTTGAGCCCCTCTTCGTTCAGCCAGCGCACGACGGCCCGGGACAGGAACGCCTTGCCGGCGTAGAAGACGTCGGCCCCCGGCCCGAAGGCGTTCTTCCAGGCCCGGCAGCGGGCCCGGAAGTCCTCCTCGTCCAGGAAGTACGCCGGCGTGCCGAACTCCTCCTTGAGCGCGGCGACGTCCAGTCCGCCGACGGTGACCACGCCGTCGGCGTTGCGCCGGACCGTACGGGACCAGACCCGTGGGTCAAGGGTGTTGAGATCGGCGGGCGGCCCGGCGTAATGCCCCTCGGGCAGCACGTCAGCATGCCGGGGCCCGGCGGGGTGCGCGGAACGACTCATGGCGTGGAGATCCCCTCAAAGTCTTTCATCAGAGGTGTTCGGGAGCGGAGATGCCGAGCAGGCGCAGGCCGTTGGCGAGCACCGTCCCGGCGGCCTCGGCAAGGGCCAGCCGGGCGCGGTGCACGGCCAAGGGTTTCTGCTCCCCTACGGGCAGCGGCGGTTGGACGTCATGCCACCGGAAGTACGCGTCCGCCGTCGCCTCCAGATGCCGCACCACCCGGTCCGGTGCCCGCCGCCGTGCGGCGACCTCGACGACGGACGGGTAGGCGGCGAGGTGGGCGTGCAGGACGTCGGCGGCGGACTCCCCCGCAGGCGCCTCGACAGTCGACTCCCCCACGTCCCCCGGCTCGGCCGCGAACCCCAGCTCATCCGCGTTGCGCACCAGCGCCCGGCTGCGCGCGCAGGCGTACTGCACCCGGAACCGCGGATTGCTCTCCCGCTGCACCGGCCGCTCGGGCACCTGCACCCGGTCGTGCGCGGCGGGACGCAACAGCACCCAGCGCGCTTCGTCGACACCGAGGCGGGCGATGAGCGTGCCGAGGTCGTACGGAGCGGGGACGTGGGCGGGGCGGTTGTCCGTCCGGTGATCGGCGGGACGGCCGTCGGTCCGGTGATCAGCGCGGCGGTCGTCGGCTCCTCGGCCGTGCGGAAGCCCCGCCGCCGCCTCGATCCGCGCCAGCGCCTCGGCCACGACCGCCTCACGGACGCCGGCACCCGCACCCGCGTCGGCACTCGCATCGGCATCGGCACCAGCCGCCGGCTCGTGCCCGACGGGTAGAACACGCGCCACGGGGTCCCGCCCCGCCGCACGGTCCCCGTACCCGTCGCCCTGCGCCAGCACCTCCCGTACGAGCGCGACCTGCGCCCCGTCCCCCAGGGTGAAGTTCAAGAACCCCGGCCCGGCGATCTCGACCCGGGCGATCCCGGCACTGTCGACCAGCCGCTTGCGCAGGATCTCGGCGACCTCCCGGGCCGGCCGCCCAGCCGGTCCGGCGAGCTGTAGCGCGACGTTGGAGGCGTAGTCCCCGCAGCCCGGCCGCGGCGGCTGCTGCACGACGATCCGCGCCGGCACGGGCACGGAGAGCTCCTGCTCCGCCACGGCACCGCGCACGGAGCGCAGGACGGTACGGGAGAGCTCAGCGGGGGTCACGGGACAAGCGTATGGGAGAACAGGGGCATCCACGCGACCCGGTTTCGCCCTGTGGACACTCCCCGTACCCACACCACGACCGCCCGCACCCTCGCGACGAGCGCCCCGCGCCCACCGCCGCCCCGGCTCGACACCCCGGACGCCAGACCAGCCGCCCTCGGCCCGTCCCCTCGGACCGCCTCACGGCGCCAGCTCCAGGCCCCGGGCCCAGCCCCACGAAGCCCGACGCGGCTCATCCTGCGGGTCGCACCATGGAGTGCGTCACGGACGCCCCCACCCCACCCCGTTCACCCGCCCCGCCCCGGTCGCTCTCCCCGTCCTCTCCCCCGCCGCCCTCGTCGTCCGCCCCGCCTTCGGGCCCACGCTCCCGCTGCCGCCCCTCGCGTACCAGCTTCCCCACCGTCCGCACCAGCTCGGTCGGCTCGAACGGCTTGGCCAGGAACGCGTCGATCCCCACCGACGCCCCGTTGTCCACCTCGCCCTGGGTGCATGCGCTGACGATGGCGATCGGGATGTCCCACGTCCGAGGATCGGACCGCAGCCGCGCCGCGGTGTTCAGACCGTTGAGCCGCGGCATCACCACATCAAGGGTCACGACGTCGGGTCTTACGTGGTGCACAACGTCCAGACATTCGGCACCATCAGCCGCGGTCACCACCTCGAAGCCTTCCAGTTCGAGATTGACCCTGATCAACTGCCGGATCACCTTGTTGTCATCCACAACAAGGATCCGACCGGACAAGCCAGGCACACCATGAGACTAGGGGCCCACCTGCGGCGCCGTCCCGGTTTTGCCCACTTCCGCCCCCATGCGGGGGACCTTTCCCCGACCACCGCCGGCACACCCCCCACATGCGCTAGGGACAGCCCCCAGGGGCCCTCTCCCCACCCCTCTCCCGCCGGCCACTCGACTCGCGCCCCCTCCCGCCCTCCTCACCCCAAACCTGTTCATGAACACCCCATCAGAGCTGGTAGGGTTCTACCCGTCGCCAAGGAAAACGGCGGCAACGCCCCCGTAGCTCAGGGGATAGAGCAACGGCCTCCGGAGCCGTGTGCGCAGGTTCGAATCCTGCCGGGGGCACTCGCCTGGGAACAGCAGAAATCACACGCTGACCATGGCGGATGCCGACATGGAAGAGCGGGAGACAGTCTCACTGTCTCCCGCTCTTTCTCGTTGTTGCGCACCCATCACGCGTGAGGAGCGTGTGAGCCACACAGCCGCCGGCCGCCACGCTTCCTCGTGGCTCCCCGCTGGATCCGCACGGGTGTGACGCGGGGAGCTGCTGATCCGTAGCGACCCTTGCTGCCCTCCTCAGCGGCGCTACCGCGGTTCCCGCATGCGGTGATCAGTGGTGAATGCATGCGACCGATGCCCGGAATGCGCCCTATATCGCAGATAATCCGTGTGTGGCAATATGTCAAGTGTGGCTTGTGCTGAAGGCAAGCGAGAGGAGTGAATCATGATCGCCAAGCTGCTCGGCAAGCTGTCCTTCACGCGCCACTACGGCGCGTACGGGATCCACGAATGGGATGCGTACGCCGGCGACGAGTAGGACTGACCGGACTGACGGCGGGCGCCCTTGGGCGCCCGCCAGTTCCCAGCCACGCTGCCGACGACATCGGCCTGGACAGGTACGAGAGCCAGGGACGATCTCATGGGCCGAAGGAATGAGCCGCCGCGGTTGCCCGAAGGCAGCTACGCGGCCTGGAGCCGCGACCGGCTGGCATTGGCTCGCCGTGGCGCTGAAGAGTGTGGGGACGTCTGGCAGTTGGAGCCGGGTGTCTACGTAGCCGCTGCGGCCGGGCCGTGTGAAGCAGTCCTGCGCCGCGCGCAGGACTTCCCCAAGGCACCCTCGCCTCTCTTCCCGCCGCTGAAGTGGTCGAGCGGGGCACCAACACCCGAGGAGCGTGCCTACGCTCACGCCGCCCGCATGCGCGGACTACGTGCGCAGGCGGTCGCGGCCCGGATCGGTGAGATTGCGCCCCGGACCGCTCGATTCGCCGACCAGTGGCCCACGGGCCAGGACGTCGAGATTCTGCCCCCGGTCCGGCACGCCCTGGCAGAGGTCGGCGTGAGCTACCTCTTCTCCGAAGACGCTCCCACCCTGCTGCCCTATGCCTCACAGCTCTTCCTGGCCCGGGAGGTGCTCGTACGCCCCTCGCGTTGGGTATGGCCGCGCTGGATCCCCACACCGGCACGGCGGTTCCGCGCACGGCAGCAAGTCGCCTTCACCGACGCTTTGCGGCCCATCGTCCACCGGCGTCGTTCATCGGGCCAGCTCGGTGAAGACATGCTGGGACAGATGCTCCGGCCCTCCCCCCACTACGGCCTCCTGCCGGAAGAGGCCATCCTCGACACTCTCCCCGGAATCACCGTCGCCACCTTCGAGACCCCTTCCCGGGCAGCCGGATGGATCCTGCTCCACCTGGCCCGGCACCCCCAGGCAGCGGACCGCGTCGCGGCCGAAGCCGCCTCGCTGCCCGCGGACCCGGCCGCGACGACCAGCACCCACCTCGGCGGCCTGCAATACACCCGGGCACTGGTAAGTGAGGTGCTCCGGCTGTACCCCCCGAGCTGGCTACTGACCCGGCACGCCCCGCGACAGACTCAGCTCTCCGACTACACCATCGACGCCGGGTCCACCGTTCTCGTCTGCCCTTACACCGCCCACCGCGACGCACGGGAGTATTCCGAGCCGGACCGGTTCCAGCCCGAGCGCTGGCTCGATGATGCGGGCTCGTCGGCGAAACCCGGAGTCTTCCTCTCTTTCGGTACCGGGCCGCATGGCTGCGAGGGAGCCTCTCTGGCCATGGCGATGCTGACGCTCCTGACTGCGCAGACCGCCCGCTGCTACCACTTGAGCGAGCCGCCCGGACCGGAGCCCAGCTACCAGGTCACCACCCTCGAAGGTCTCGCGACTGTCGGCTTGCGCCTGCGCGCCACCTCGCGCGGCTGAGGGCAGTCCTGCTTTCGGTGGCAGACCGCCGCCGCCAGCAAACCGCGGACGTCGACGACGTTCGAGTGCCGTTCCGCACACGCCTGGACGACCAGCTCATGGTTCGCCGATCGTGTGTCGCCGGTCGAACTCGTCGGCGAGCATGCCCATCATGACGAGGTCGTGGTGCCGGCCGGCGAAGAAAACGTGTTCCCGCAAGCGCCCCTCCTCGGTGAAGCCGAGCCGACGAAAGAGTGCCAGCGATGCCTCGTTGTGGGCGAAGATCGCTGCTAGGCATTTGTGATAGCGCCGCTCGGCAAACATGAAGCGCAGCAGCAGCACCACGGCTTCTGTCGCATAGCCCTTGCGCCGGTGGTCGGCGCCGATCGTGACGTCGAGCTCGAACCAGCCCGAACGAGGGCCGGTGCGATGCGAGCCGACCGCGCCGACCAGCTCTCCCGTGGCCGTCGCTTCGACTGCCAACCGGAAGCGGTCGTCATCGCACTTGGCAACGGATTGCTCCTTCGCCCAGGCACGGTAGCTCTCGGCGGACCGCGGCAGATCCAGCCGGCTCCCTCGCCGCCCGTCATCGTCGGCGAAGCGCATGAACGCTGTCCAGTCGTCGGGCTCGACAGCGCGTAGGCGTACCCGATTTCCAGTCCAGGACGATGCCATGCCCTATTTGATCACGCTGCTGTGCGCGCGAGGCCGAGAGGCACACCGAGGCAGGTGTTGCCTGCCATGCTCTGTCTCACCGCTGATCCCGGGCGAGTGCCCCCGTCAGCCGAAGAAGTGCAGGGCCGGGTCTCTGGCCTGCGGCCATCTGATCGATCAACGCCGGACTCGCCGGTATCGGTGCCGCTGTTACGCTGATTCTCTGACGTTGTTCCGGCGCACCGTGCCACACGGTCTCCGTCGAAACGGCAATCCAAAAGAGCGCCGCTTACGTAACCAGAGTGCAGCCGCAACCAGGGATACGTCCGTCCCCAGTCAGGCGCCGATCGCCTTAGCCGCGATGATCGATTCTTTCCATGGAGACCCGACGAGCGCGGTGCATCCCCTCGCACGTCGCAGGGGTGGGCAGCGGCCGGATCCTCCCTCGTTGCGCGCCGGAGTGGCGCCGACTTGAGGGTCTGCAACTCCCACTCCCTGTGGAGGTCGGGGTGAAAGTCGTCGTTGATCTTTCCCGATGTGCGGGGTATGCGCAGTGCGCGTTCCTGGCTCCGGAGGCGTTCCGGATGCACGGTGAGGAAGCGCTGATGTACGACCCGAACCCCGACGACGCCCAGCGCGACCAGGTGCTGCGCGCCGCGGCGGCCTGCCCGGTCCAGGCGATCCTGGTCGA